>JAAZIQ010000013.1 GCA_012800795.1 Bacillota bacterium | reverse complement strand
GAATTACATCCATGAGGAACCTCCGCCTCCTTTTAGGGGGTATTCATTCTGCTAGAATGTGAGGTTCCTCTTTCTATTTTAAATAGATTTTTCCTTCAAAAACCTATAGTAATTTTACACTAACCAATCTTTGCCCTGGCAAAAGTTTTTGCAACCTCTAAAATTTCGACTTCTATCTCTTCACCAACATACGCTCCGCCTGCCTGCACATCAATCACAAAACCACTAATACGGGCTATACCGTCATAAGGATTGTTAGCATGCGGCTCTTCCACTTTAACACGATGTCTTTCTCCCACTGCCACAGGAAAAGCCAGCTCTTTTACCTCTGAGCGTGTTCCAACGGCTAAAATTTTATATTTTTCCACATGCAATGTATCACTGCCGCGAATATAAATGGTTTTACCCGTTTCTTCTTCTAATTTACGTAAATATGAAGCATTGGGACCTATTAAAAGGCCGGCTACACTGTGGTGCAGTTCTACTAGCACTGCTTCCGCTTCCAATCCTGCTAAAAAACTACGCAGCTGTCTTTCTGTACGAGCACAAACAACATCAGCCGCCAATACTTTGCCACGGCCATTGCAGTAGGGGCAGCTCTGCTGCAATACGGCATCTAAACCCTGTCGGGCTTTTTTTCTGGTCATTTCTACTAAGCCCAGCCTTGTCATGCCTAGTACATGTGATTTTGTTTTGTCTAATTTTATTTTTTCTGTTAACGCTGTCAGCACACGCTGTGCGTGCTCTTCACTTTCCATGTCAATAAAATCAATGATAATAATGCCGCCGATATCCCGTAAACGAATTTGGCGAACAATCTCCTCCGCCGCTTCCAAGTTAGTTTGCAGCACGGTATCGGCTAGATTTGTCTTACCAATATATTTGCCTGTATTAACATCTATTACTGTCAGCGCCTCTGTATGATCAAAAACTAAATAACCACCACAACTTAACCATACTGTCCGCGCAAGAGCGCGTTCAATTTCCGCTTCAATACCATAAACATCAAAAATAGGGCTTTTCCCCTGGTAGAGCTCCACACGTTCTTTGAGGCTGGAATCCATTACCTCTAAAGTCTCTAGAATTTTTTCGTACTCATAACGGGTATCAACTATGAGCCGATCAATTTGATCTGTAAAAAGATCACGAATAATACGATAAATTAAGTCAAGATCCTGATAAACCAAACAAGGAGCCGTCCTCTTTTCATAACGCTGTTGTATACGCTGCCAGAGCGAGAGGAGAAAACTTAAATCCTGTTCAAAAGCTTCCTGACTTTCCCCTTCAGCAACGGTGCGGACAATTAACCCCATATCAGCAGGGCGCAGTTGGGTAGCCAACTGGCGCAGGCGTTCTCTTTCCTCTTCATCTTCTATGCGGCGTGAAACACCAGTATAATCCGCCGTTGGCATTAGTACCAGATGGCGGCCGGGAATGGTTATCTGCCTGGTTAATCTGGCCCCTTTGCTGCCAAAAGGCTCCTTAATTACCTGCACCATAATTTCTTCGCCCGGGCTTAATATTTGTTCAATAGTTTTTCTCCCTTTACCGGGATCATTTGCCTGAGGAAAAGCATCATCCACATAAAGAAAGGCATTGCGTTCCAAACCTATATCGACAAAAGCTGCCTGCATTCCCGGCAAGACATTGGCGACAACCCCTTTATAAATATTGCCTACAACACGTTGATGAACAGGCCGCTCCAAATATATTTCCACCAGTTTACCGTTCTCCAAGACGGCAACACGGGTTTGTTTATTGTCGCAATTGATAATAATTTGCTTTTGCATTTAAAGACACCTCTTTTTCGCGCAAACAAACAGCCAGCGGTGACTGAAGAGCTTCTCCTACACCCAACAAAATCTCCGTCTGACACAAGCTATTGTTTGGAGATAAGTGCAGTAATGATAAAACCTCCTCCGGCTTTGCACTGCCAATGTTGCCGACTGCCAGCAGCATTATCAATTTTTGCTCTTGGCCTTTAATGGTTAAATCATAAATAAACGGCCTGAGATTAATCATTTTCAAACCCTTTTTCCCTTTGCGCTCCACCATAATTTCTGTTCTACTTAGTAACTGTGCTACTTTTTTTTCTACTGCCTCTGCATCCGTAATCTTTTGTTCCCAGCACGCCGCGCGTACCAGTGACATTAATGGCGGAATCTTTGCCGGTACAATCCGCCATCCCAGTAAAGTAAGGCCTGCAGGCAAAACCTGCTGCAGATTCTCCAAGTCAGCCGCCCTAATATCTTTAGTAAAATTAATATCAAGATATTGTGCATGGCTGATAACTCCGACAGGCAATGCCATGGCAAAAGACATCTTGGGATGGGGATTAAAGCCTTGACTGTAAGCCACCGGCAAGGCAGCGCGACGAACGGCACGCTGCCACATCCGCATTGTGTCTAAATGTGATAAATAGCGTAAAGCTCCATCCATGGCAAATTTAATCCAAACTCGCATTACTGCATACTCCTTTTTCTTCCTCTTCTTTTAGCAGCAGTGCCATACCGCAACCAAGGCAGCCTTGGCGGCAATCCTCTGTAGCTTCGCTGGCCAGTGCCTTTTGATATTCACGCCACAAATAGCGTTTACTAACTCCTGTATCCAGATGATCCCATGGCAAGGGCTCATCCGCGGCAAATTGTTTTTGCGCCGCTGCTGCCAGTTCCAACCCTACCTCTCCAAAGGCCTGCTGCCAAGCAGAATAGGAGAAATGTTCCTCCCAGCCGTCCAGTCTGCATCCTAATTCAGCGGCCCGTTTAATAACCGGAGCCAATTCCCGGCCGCCGCGAGCAAGAGCAGCCTCTAAAATACTTGTCTGCGCATCATGATACTGAAATTGTACACCGGGAATACGCAAAGCCTTTTTTAACACAGACTGGCGCCGTAAAATTTCCTCTTCTGTAATTTGACCAAACCATTGAAAAGGGGTATGAGGTTTGGGCACAAAAATGGATACTGAAACAGTTACACGGGGTTTACCTTTTCCCCCTACTTCCTTATAAGCGCTAACAACTTTCTTGGCCAAATCAGCAATGCCAAGCAAATCTTCATCTGTTTCTGTCGGCAAGCCCATCATGAAATACAGTTTTACTGCGGTCCAGCCATTGGCAAACGCATCCTTAACTGCTATCAGCAAATCTTCCTCAGTAATGTTTTTATTAATAACATCCCGCAAACGCTGCGTCCCGGCTTCCGGAGCAAATGTTAGACCGCTTTTTCGCACACGCTGTACTTGTTCTGCCAGTCCCGTGGCAAAAGAATCTAGACGCAGTGAAGGCAGGGAAAGAGATACCCCTTCCCGGGCTAAATCTTTATTTAAGCCCCTAACCAATTGATCAATGGCACTATAATCACCACTGCTAAGGGAGCTGAGAGCTATTTCCTCATAACCTGTGGCACGTACCATCTTAAGTGCCAGCTCCCTTAATGTTTCCGGCTTACGTTCTCGGACTGGGCGGTAAATAATACCGGCTTGGCAAAAACGGCAGCCACGCGTACAGCCACGGAAGATCTCCAACACTAAACGATCGTGCACAATACTACCATAGGGAACAATGAAATCAATTGGGTAAAATGCCTGATCCAAGTTGGCAACCACCGCTCGCTGCACAGTTTTAGGCACTGCCTCGGTTTTCGCCACCGTCCCCAGATACTCCCCCTGCTTTCCATATTGCGCTTCATAAAAGGCAGGAACATAAACACCTTTTACCGCTGCTAAGCGCAGTAATTTTTCCTTTCGCGGCAAAGCCTTATGCTTTTGCAGAATTTCCAAAACCTGCGGCAGTAGCTCTTCAGCATCACCAAGAATAAAGAAATCAAAAAAATCAACTAGCGGCTCCGGGTTGAAAGCGCACGGGCCGCCACCTACTACCAAAGGATCACCTTCATTTCTTTCCTCTGCTGTCAGTGGAATACCTCCAAGGCTGAGCATCTGCAAAACTGTTGCGTAAGACAGTTCATACTGAAGTGTAAAGCCCACCAGATCAAAAAGAGACAAAGGCGTAACTGTTTCCAAAGAACAAAGGGGAAAATTTTCTTCCTGTAAAATAGCCTCTAAATCAGGAGCAGGCATAAAAACACGTTCAGCCGACCAATCATCATTTTCGTTAATCAGATGATATAAAATTTTAAGTCCTAAATGAGACATGCCAATTTCATAAAGATCGGGAAAGGCCAGGGCAACTTTTATCTGCAGAGGCTTGTCTTCTTTAATCACTGCATTTATTTCATTACCCAAATAACGTGTCGGTTTCTGCAGGCGGGGTAGAATCTTTTCCCTAAATATTTGCCGATAATTCTTCATTGTTCTTCCACCACATCCTCTTTTTAACTAACATTTTTACAATTTTACATTAATACAATTTTTTCCTGCCTTTCTTCTAAGAGAGCGAAAAAGTAAAAATTGGGATACAATTATTATGTACAAAAAACAGCCTCACTTATTTATTGGCAAGGCTGTTTTAATTTTACCATAAAGTCCTTGTTTTACAATTGCTTTAATAACATCTTCTTCCATCACTTTGCCTAAAACCCTACCGTCTTTGCTTATAATTAAAACACAATGATATTTTTTCATCACAAAGCGGCGCAAAATATCTTTAAAATTGGTCTCAGGCAAAGCAATTAGTGTTACTAGAGGCATTACACCTTGTTCATAAAGAATTTTCTTCTTTCTTCCTAAAGCACGGATAAAGGCATACATTGCCACCGTTTTTTCTTTTTCAGCAGCAAAATATAGGAAAATGGCGGTAGCAAAAAGCGTAATATTAAGCTTATCCAGATAATAAAAATAGAGGGCTAAAAGCAGGAGCAAAAACGCAAAAAATTTACTGATTTTGATAGCTATCTCGGTTGCCTGCTGAAAACCAAACACAGTACACAGACGAGCCCTTAAGATGCGCCCTCCGTCCAGCGGCAGGGCCGGCAGTAAATTAAATAAAGCCAGGGTTAAATTACTGCGGATGAAAAACAAAAAAGTTTCATTTTCCCGCCATGAGGGCACTTTATGATAAATTATAAGGGCTGCGGCTACAAGAAAAAAATTAAAAAGCGGTCCGGCAATGGATACTGTGCTTTCCACCTGTGGGTCAAGTTCCAAAACATCCTCTATTCTAGCCACACCACCAAAAGGCAGGAGCTCTACATCGCCCACTTCCAGGCCTTGTGCCTTAGCCACCTTTAAATGTACTAATTCGTGCAAAAGGACGAGGCCGAATAAAATAAGAGTTTCAAGCAAATAACCGTAAAAAGCACAAATAAAAAGCAAGAGCAAAAAAAACCAATGGAAACGAAAATTAATACCACCAAGCCGAAACAATTTCAAGTCTTGGCCTCTCCTTTAGATTTAATGCAAGAAATCTTCCGGGTTTACCGGCTGCTTCTCCTGCCAAACTTCAAAGTGCAGATGACTTTGCCCGCCTTCCCCGGCGGCCAGTTTTGCAATTTCTTCCCCTTTAGCCACTTGATCACCGGCTTTTACCCGGGAATCTGTAACTCTGCCGTAAATAGTAACGGTATCGTCAGCATGACGGATATATATTGTTTCACCAAAAACAGGATGATTCGGATCAACTAATGTTACGGTACCGGCAAAGGCTGCATAGACAGGAGAACCTGCCGGTGCACTTACATCAATGCCATAATGCATTTCCAACTCCTCGCTACCTTCTACCGGACGTTTACCAAATGGACTGATTAAAGTGCCGTTAACCGGGTGCGCCATCTCTGTCACGGAAAAAACAGGTTCATTGTCCACTGGCGTTTTTTCATTGTTTTTACTGCGCCATTTTAAATCCTGCAGTACCTGCATCACAGGCTGTGCCGCTTCCAAAATATCTGCCCATTTAAGATGCTTATGCGTAAGTTGATAAGCTGTATCAACAATACGGTTAGCAACAGAAAAATTCAGCAAACTAAATATCCCCAGACAAATTACGATTATAATGGCGGCAACAGTTTTCTCAAACATTTTTTCCCGCAGTTGATTCAACAGCAAGGCAGGCAAACTTCCCAGTTGTTCACGGTAATCATCCCTTTTAAAACTGTCATAATATGATTCCCTTTTTTCCTGCCGCCTGGCCAATCGTTCCCGCAAACCGGTTTGAGGCCATCTGCGTTTTCCTTTCATTATGCTCACCCCTTTAGAGGTTTGTCCTTATCCATATATATTAACGGTTTACAGAAGATATGCCGGCAAGATAAAATTGCAAAAAATAAATCCACCTTGTAAAGTCACTAGGTGGATTCTAGCTTGATATCCCGATTGCTAAAACATAATTTTTTGCCGGCGCATACCTATATTCAACACAATGCCAATGGCCATCATATTCATCAGCAGCGAACTGCCGCCGTAAGAAATGAAGGGCAAAGGAATGCCCGTCACAGGCATAATGCCAATGGTCATGCCAATATTAACAAGAATATGGAAAAGCATCATGGAAGCAATGCCAATACAAACCAACATACCAAAAGTATCTTTAGCCTGCGAGGCCAGCCAGATAATCCTTAATATTAAAATAGCAAATAATAATAACAATATGACGGCACCAATAAAACCGGTTCCCTCAGCATATGCAGAAAAGATAAAGTCTGTATGCTGCTCTAGGAGAAAGTTTAAGGCATTTTGTGTTCCTTCGGCAAATAAGCCCTTACCATGCAGGCCTCCAGAGCCGACAGCAATTAACGATTGAATAATTTGATAACCATTATCCAGCGGATCCATATAGGGGTCTAAAAAAATAATTAAGCGCATTTTTTGATAATCTTTTAAATTGAACCAGAGCAACGGAACACCCACAACAGCGCCGATAACTGCAAAGGTAAAAAGGTGTTTGCCTTTGGCACCCGCCATATAAAGCATGGCAAATAAAATAACAATAAAAACCAGGGAAGTCCCTAAATCAGGCTGCAAAAAAATCAGCCCCATTGGCACCGCCACGTGAAAAAAAGCAGGTAAAAGGCTGTACATATCCTCAAAATTACCTTCCTGTGCCGTTAGCAGCCGGGCTAAAGTAATAATTATACCAAGCTTGGCAAACTCAGAAGGTTGGAGTTCAAAAAAACCTAAATCAATCCAGCGCTGGGCACCACCGCTCTTTGAGCCCATAAAGAGAACAGCAGCAAGCATAAGAAGGGAAAAAAAATATATATATGGTGCCAAGCGATAAAAATAAGTGTAATCTATGCTGATGATAAACAGCATAGCAGCAAAACCAACGGCAAAGCGTATTAATTGCCGTTTGGAAAAGTAGAACGGATCGCCTGTATAGTTGAAAGTAGTACTGGTAATAATGATTAAGCTGACTGCCACAAGGGCAAAAACAGTTAAAAGAAGCAGCCAGTCAAAATTGCGCAGCAATTTGCGTTCAAACACAGTTTCACTCCTGTCCTGCCAAAAAAAATAAAATATTGCGTGTTTTCCTAAAAATACAAACAGTGTAGCTCAGAATGTAGCTCAGAAAGGACAAAAAATAAGTGCCAGAAAAATATCCAGCACTTATATTATAAAATAAGTAAGCACTAGCGTAAAGCGGCAACTACATCCAGCCGCATTTACCTCAGATTGCGGCGGATATTTTTGATGGCTAAATTAGCTTCTAAAATAGCTGTTCCTTCGGCATGGTGCATATTAATGACTGTTTGTGCTTCATCAATTTCCATATATTTTGAAATAACACAAACAATTTCCTCTTTAATTTTATCAAGAAATTCCGGAGCAACACTGGCTCTGTCATGAACAAGTACCAAGCGCAAGCGTTCCTTGGCCACTTCCTTGCTGTCCTGTTTACCAGTCAGGGCTTTGAGCAAAGCTCTTAGATTCATAGCACACTTCCTTTCTAACTACCAAAACCAATCAATTTTTTCAGCCGGCTAAAAAATGACTGGTTCTGATATAAATCTAAAAAAGCTACTGACTCGCCCAGAATTCTTTTTGCCACATTAATATAAGCCTGACCGGATAAAGAATTGTTTGCATTGGCAGCCACCGGCTCACCCCTGTTGGTGGAAACAATAATTTTTTCATCATCAGGGATAACGCCAATAAGTTCAATGGCTAAAATCTCCACAATGTCATCGATATCCATCATGTCACCCCGCTTAACCATATCCGGCCGCAGGCGATTAATTAATAAACGCGCCTTTAATTCCTCTGCTTCCAACAGCCCTATAATGCGGTCTGCATCACGAACTGCCGAAACTTCCGGAGTTGTGACAATAATAGCCTGATCAGCACCGGCAATGGCATTCCGAAAACCCTGCTCTATGCCTGCCGGGCAATCAACAAGGATATAATCGTAATCCTCTTTTAATTCAGCGCAAAGTTTTCTCATTTGTTCTGGGCTAACTGCATTTTTATCCCGCGTTTGAGCTGCCGGCAATAAATAAAGATTTTCATAGCGCTTATCGCGGATTAAAGCCTGTTTAGTGCGGCAGTGGCCTTCCACTACTGCCACTAAATCATATACTATCCTATTTTCCAGCCCCATTACCACATCCAGGTTCCGCAAACCTATATCAGCATCTATCAAAACCACTTTCTTATTATGTAAAGCTAAGCCAACTCCTAAGTTGGCAGTAGTTGTGGTCTTGCCTACTCCACCTTTTCCGGAAGTAATGACAATCACTTCACCCATTTTTTCAACTCCTTTATCTTTCATACTATCTTAAGTTAGGAACCCAGCTTTGTCGTAATGGCAGCAATCATTATCCGATCTTCACTTACATAAGCATATTCAGGTTGATCAGGAAATGAAGAATCATCCGGTGCCCTGGAAATAACATCGGCAATTCGCAGTTGAGTTGGAGCCAAGCGTAGCGCTACCACCGAAGCATTCCTGTCACCACTGACACCGGCATGAGCTATGCCTCTCAGCGTACCAAAAACATAGATATCTCCTTCTGCAACAATTTCCGCTCCCGGGTTAACATCACCCAGAACTATCACATTGCCCGGAAAGCGAATATACTGCCCCGAACGCAATGTCTTTTTAATCACAAGGGAGCGCCCTTCTTTAAAGCCGTCTAAACGCAAATCCTCTGTTTCGCCTTTACGTTTTGCGGGAACCACAGCCTTTTTTCTTTCCTTTGCGCTTTGTACAGACAATAATTTAAGGCTGCTGTTTTCCTCAATAACTCCCTTCAAAGCTGCTTTTTCTTTGGCCGTCAATTTTCTTTGCCCTACATCTACTTTCACAGATGCTTCGCCAAAAAAAGCAGCCCTTTGCTTTAATCTTTCCGCCAGATCTGACAGTATATCGCTAAAACTGGCATCTTCCAAGCAATATATTGTAACACCATCTTTAGTTCCCTTAAATTCCACTGCCAACTTACTCATCTTTTCCTCCAATTTACAACATATAACAACTACTTTTTCGTCAACCAATGCCAAATTCCTGCCGCTACAGAAAAAGAAGCTAAACGCTTCTTTTAAAACAGGGGAAATACACAAATTATTGCTGCTAATTCTCTTCTGCCACAGGCGTAAAATATTCTTCCCATATTTGTTTCGCTACCGGCACAGCGGCCTGGCCACCAAGACCGCTATGCTCTAAAATGATTGCCAAAGCCACTTCCGGTGCCTCAGAGGGAGCATACCCGATATATAAACTATGGGGATCTTTGTTTCCGGTTTGGGCAGAACCCGTTTTACTTGCCACTTTTACCGGTAAATCTCGTAATAATGAAGCGGTTCCCCCTGGCTGTGAAACGGCTTCCATGCCAAGACGGGCTATTTCCCAGTTCTCCTTAGCATAGGGCAGTCTGTCCAGCACCTCAGGTTGAGCTTTAAAAATCACTTGGCCGTCATGACTTACAACTTCCTGCACCAGATAAGGACGATATCTTATTCCTTGATTAGCCAAAATGGCAGCATAGTTAGCTAACTGCAAAGGTGTAATCTCATGTTTCTGTCCAATGGCTGCCGTCAAAACATCTCCGGGATATTCATAAGCAGCAATAGAACCTGCGCGCTCACCACGAATATCAGTTAAACCGGTAGGCTGGCCAAAACCAAAATCCTTAGCATATGCTGACAAACGGTCAAAGCCCAAACGGTAACCCATTTCATAAAAGAAAATATTGCAGGATATCCGGATTGCACCTACTACATTTAATGCACCATGGGCATGGGAGCCAAAGCAGCGCCGCCTGTCACTGCCAAAAAAGCTCTTTACACCGCGGCAGAGTACACGGGAGTTTTTTGTAATAACTCCCTCCTCCAATGCAGCCAAAGTACCGACCAACTTAAAAGTCGAACCTACTGGGTAAGTACCTTGAATTGCTTTATTGATCTGAGGCTGATGAGGATCAGCGACAAGCTCATTATAATCTGCAAAAAAGCTGTTGGGGTTGAAGGACGGATAACTAGCCATAGCCAAGATGCCACCGGTATTGGGATCGATGGCAACAACAGCACCTTTGCCGGCCTGCTTAACACCATTTTTTTGCAGTTCTGTGATCTTCTCACTTAATGCTCTTTCTACAATTTCCTGCAAGCGTCCATCTAATGTGAGTTTCAGATTATTTCCCGGAATCGGATCAATTTGCTCAATTACACGAACGCGATTGCCAAAACGATCAGTCTCCACCCGTAAAGTGCCGTCCTGTCCCCGCAAGTATTTTTCCCAAGCTGCTTCCAGGCCGGATTGCCCAATAATATCAGTGAATCTATAACCTTGATTCTTCAACTCCTGATATTGTTCAGCCCTGATAGCACCAACATAGCCCAGCACATGGGCAGCTAAACTTTGCTGTGGATATTCACGTACCGGTTGTGTCTCAATAATCACTCCAGGCAAATCAACACGGCGCTCCTCCAATTTGGCCACAATTTCAAAAGGAACATCATTTGCAATACGTATCGGGGCAAAACTTTTGTATTGCTGTTGTGCTAATTTTTCATATATTTCTTCCGCTTCAATCTCCAAAATTTCACTCAAATATTGAATAATTTCCGGAGCTTTTTTCCGATCTAGATCTAAAATAGAAACGGTAAAACCCGGGCGGTTTGTAGCCAGTTTTAAACCATGACGATCCACAATTTCACCGCGTGTAGCTGTAATGGGTAAATCACGCAAGCGATTATTCTCTGCCTTTGCCACATAATCATCATAACGATAAATTTGCAGCCAAGCTAAACGGGCCGTTAGTAGTAAGGTTACAAAAATAACGGCAAAAGAAAAGGTCCGCAGCCTTTTTTGCAATGATTTTGTCATGGCCATGAATAATCACTCCTCTTCTTCACGCTCAGCAAACAGCAATTGTTTTTTTTGTGCGCGATAAAGATAGGGATAAATAAGCCCCATTATTAAAAAATGCAGAACCATTCGCTGTAGCGTGGATGGGTATAAGTAGACTAAGAGTGAAGAAGATGCTCCTATGTTAAAAAGTTTCAAAAGAAAAAATGTTACTAAATCACTAAAAAAAGTAAAACCAACTGTTAAAATCATGGGTGCTAAAGTCACATCTTTATAAATATAGTCCGACAACAATCCTGCAATGGTTCCTGCCAGCATTTTTACAGCAGCAAAAAAGCCTAAGGGAGAACCAAAAAGAATATCCTGAAATAAACCGGCACATAGACCAACAATAGCACCCCGCCGTTCATCCGACAACAGCGCCAGTGCTACTGTAATAATCAATAAAATATCAGGATGAGTACCACTTGGCCCAGCTAATGCAAAGACAGATCCCTGGAGCGCCAGACTCAGGACGAATAATAAAAAAATAATAACCGGCGCCATCAGGAACCCTCCTCTGCTGCATCATCGGCAGCTGGAAATACCTTCTCTTGTGTAACAACAACAAATACTTCTTCCAATCGGTTAAAATTAACAGCCGGCTGCACTACAGCATACTGTGTCAGACTCATTTTATCCTCAGCCGTACTGGACACGTATCCGATTAATAAGCCTTTGGGAAACAAGCCGCCTAAACCGGATGAAATAATGGTATCACCCGGTTGAATATTGGCATCTCGCGGTAAATTTTTCATAAGTAAAGCCCCCGGATTCTCCGGATCATTTTCAATTAGCCCAACTTCCCCGGGTTCACGTGAACGCTGAACAAGAGCGCTGACAGCACTTCTTTCATCCGTTAACAGCAGCACATGGGCAGAATTTGGTGCTACTGAAAGAATGCTTCCGACCAGCCCATCTGTAGTAATAACAGCCATATTCTGCTCTATTCCATGTCGTGCCCCTTTATTAATGGTAATTGTTTTAAACCAGCTGCTGGGATCCCTGGCAATCACTTCCGCTGCAATTAATTCATACTCACTAGCCTCACGTAGCTCCAACATGCGGCGCAGACGTTCATTTTCTTGTTTTAATTCAGCAATGCTTGTTTCCAATGCAGTAGCGGCTGCCAAACGTTCCCGCAATTTTGCATTTTCGGCCAGCAACAGCTGATAATCCTTAATAGATGCAAAAAAACTCTCAGCAAAACTGGTCAATTGCTGAAAGGCCCCTTGGACAGGGGCCATTACATACTGTAGTATTTCTTCCAGCCAAGTAATACCCTGCCCCCGCCTATCTGCAGTAATACCCGCCATTATTAACAGCAGCAAAAACACTGCCACTAAGACAGCTATTCTTATTTTTCTCGCTTTTCTTTTTGCTTGGGGAGAAAGCACTGATTTCACCTTCACATGTGCCGGCAACTAGTTTACACGCCGGTGTGGCACCATGGCAACTCTGCGTAACAATTCTATTTCTCCAAGCGCTTTTCCTGCCCCTAAAGCCACACAATCCAGAGGGTTTTCCGCTATATAGACAGGCATGCCGGTTTCCTTGGCTATCAGTAAATCCAGACCATTCAGCAACGCGCCGCCTCCGGTCATGACAATACCCTTGTCCATAATATCTGCAGCCAGTTCAGGCGGAGTTTTTTCCAGTGTTATTTTAATTGCCTCTATAATACTTGCTACCGGGTCGGCAAGGGCTTGCTGAATTTCCTCTTCTGAAATTTCCTGTGTTTTAGGCAGGCCTGTAACTAAATCCCGACCACGGACCTCCATTTTTTCGACTTCAGTACGATCCCGATATGCTGTACCGATGGTGATTTTAATTTCTTCTGCAGTACGCTCACCAATCATCAGATTATAATTCTTTTTAATGTAATGAACAATAGACTCGTCCATTTCATCTCCACCCACACGAATAGAGCGGCTAGTGACAATTCCGCCCAGTGAGATTATAGCCACCTCTGTTGTCCCACCGCCAATGTCAACAATCATACTGCCGGTAGGCTCTCCTACGGGTAAACCTGCACCAATGGCGGCTGCCATGGGTTCTTCAATCAAAAAAGCTTCCCTGGCACCGGCTTGTTTGGTAGCGTCAATTACTGCTCTTTTTTCCACTTCCGTTACTCCGGAAGGCACACACACAACAACCTGTGCTTTAAACAAAGAATGGCGCTTATAAGCTTTATCTATAAAATGGCGCAGCATAGTCTGCGTAACGTCAAAATCAGCAATGACACCGTCTTTCATGGGACGGATGGCAACAATATTACCGGGAGTACGACCAATCATCCGTTTCGCTTCCTCACCCACTTCCAGTATGGTGCCGGTATCCCGGCGGATAGCTACAACGGACGGCTCTCTAAGAACAATACCCTTACCTTTGACAAAAACCAAAGTATTGGCAGTACCTAAGTCAATCCCTATATCACGAGAAAAATATTTCGTAACAAAGCGCATTGAAGCTTCTCCCTTCATATCTGTTAAGTCCACTATTGTAAAATCCACTATAAATCATTATATCAGTTTTGCAACCATAAACAACATTCAAGTTGCGGTTGGCATAAATTTCTAGCCCAAGAGCCCTTTTTCACGCATACTTAAAAATCGTCCGTCGCCAATAATAAGATGATCTAAAACTCCAATACCAATCAATTTACCGACTGCTGTTAAGCGTTTTGTTACTTCCACATCTTCACGGCTGGGAGTGGGGTCACCACTGGGATGATTATGGATTAAAATTATGCTGGCGCAAGCTTTACGAATCGCCGGACGGAAAACTTCTCTGGGATGCACCAGTGAAGAATTAAGGCTGCCAATGGAAATTTCCTCTATCCCCAGCACTTTGTTTTTTGTGTCAAGTAATAACACTCTAAAATGCTCGCGCAATTTATGGCGCATTTCTTCCATAACTAAGGCGGCTACTTCACTTGGGGAAGAGATCATAACTGTTTCATAACGTGCTCGATTACTAATACGGCTGGCTAAATCAGCCGCCGCCAGTAAAGTTATGGCTTTAGCCGGGCCCAAGCCTTTAATTGCCTGCAGATCCTCCAGACTGCAGCGGGGCAGTTCCGACAAACCGCCCAACTTCAAAAGAACGCGTTCAGCCAGCTGTACTGCTGTCTCCTCTTTTGTCCCGGTACGCAGCAGAACCGCTAAAAGTTCTGCATCCGAGAGTGCCGTTACTCCTACTTTAATTGCCCTTTCCCTTGGGCGCTCACTCGGAGGCAGATCTTTGATGGTCAGGCGCCGTCTTGTCATTTTATCCAGCTCCTTCCCCCGGGGAAAAACCTGCGTCTGCCAGCAGCTTCCATAAAGCAGCAAGGGGTAGGCCCACCACGTTAAAGTAGCAACCTTCCAGTTTTTCAACAAAAACAGCTGCTTTTCCTTGGATACCATAACCTCCCGCTTTATCAAAGGGTTCACCACTGCTTATATACCAGTCAATTTCTTGTTCAGTGATTTTGCGCATAAAAACCGTAGTCTTAACCACATCAGTAAGGATGAGCTTTTGCGGCATTCTTATCACAGCAAGACCGGTAAAGACATGATGCGCATCGCCGGAAAGAGCCTTTATCATGGCTCTGGCCTGCTGCTCTGTTGCAGGTTTTCCTAAAATTTGACCTTTATGCTCGACTATAGTATCGGCAGCAATAATGATACCTTGAGCAACTCGAGCCGCCACAGATTCCCCTTTCTGTAATGCCAGCTTCCTTACCAACTTTTCTGGTGTCGCCTCGACAAACTCTTCTTCTGCAATGCAACTTGCCATTACAGTAAAATTTAGACCTAATTGTCGTAATAGTTCTGCCCGGCGTGGCGATGCTGAAGCTAAAATAAGCTGGGACATTTGATCACCTTAATCATGCTGAATATCGGCTATTATTTTCGCTAAAGCCTTTTGGCTGTATGTTACTGCCAAGCCGGTAAAAAAACCGGTTGGAATGGCAAGGAGTAAAAGTAGCGGTAAATATACCCTCATGGGCCCAAAATTGCCTATCAATAAACTTGCCACAGTAACCTGCGCAGTGTTATGAGCCACAGCACCCATAATACTAACTGCGATCAGTGATATTTTTCCTCTTCGCCATAGATACATACCTGCCGCCATGGCTAATGTGGAAATTACGGCTCCGGAAAAACTTAAATAAAAAGCTGTCCCCATAAAAGTACCGGCAAATATACTGCCTAAAATTGTACGCGTTACACCGATAAACAAAGCGGCACTAAAATCATACATAACAAAAGCTAAAAGTGTAATAACATTGGCCAAGCCCAATTTAGCCCCGTAAACAGGCAGCGTCGGCAGTAAAGACTCAACAGTGTGAATAATAAGGGCAAAAGTAATCAGCATGGCAAAATGCGTCATTTTTTTTATTTTCATTAGTTTTTACACCATTCCTTCCGGATAAGGGACCGCTATTATTCTGTCATCAGTTTATCACGGATATTTAATCACTGCAACAAAGCTTTCGCTACCAAGAAGGTGTTTCACCGTTTTTTTAAACCAAGAGGGAGAGAAAAAAGCTAAGCTAAGCCTGTTCAGCTTAGCTTAGCTTTTTTTCTTTTAGGATTTTAGTGTGCCTGATTATACTCTTGTGTTTTTTGATAGGCATTGTCCGGCCGCAAAGGGTTAACCAAACGCCGGCAAAACAGCCTTACCGGATGGTAAAATAAATAATCTATGCTGAGCCATTTTGGAAATTTAAACGAGAAGAAATTGGAGCGATCCATAGCCCAAAACATCACTACGGCCAAAACTACTATGATCAACATGCCCTGCAAATCATGGCTGCTCCAAACATTAATTGCATATAAATGTTCTATAGCATGATGGTCGAAAGCAAATCCCTGAAGTGTCGGAATAATTAATTTATGTAGCAGAAAATGTGGGAACAAGCCTATGGCAACAATAATAACACCTAATGATCCTAATGCAGCATAAACAGGCCATGCATACTTGTAGCGCCTTTTTTCAAATTTTGCAGGAACATCACCTAAAAACAGTCCCCGGAAAAGCTTAGTAAAATAACATAAAGTCATGGCACTGGTCAAAACAAATATTTTTTCGGCAATAGCCAGTAGTACGCTATTACTATGTGCTACTGCTTCTACCAGCGCATGATGCAAAATAGTTTTGCTCGCATAACCATTAAAACCGGGAATGCCGCCAATGCCGGCAAAAGCAATCAAGAAAATAACTCCCATAAATGGCACCTTTTTCAGCATGCCGCGTACTATTGTAATATCCAATTCATGTGTGAAAATATAGATGGCCCCTACGACTAAAAAGAGAGTTGCCTTGAAAAAAGCGTGATTTATGACGTGGTACAGAGCACCGGCAAAGCCTATTGCTCCCTCTGCGCCGAGGTAAGCGGCTGTACCGATACCCATAATAATATACCCAATTTGTGAAATGGTGCTGTAAGCCAATAGTCTTTTTGTCTGCGTCGCCAACAAAGCCATAAAGGCACCCAAAAACATGGTAATAATACCAAACCAAATAAAAGCATAGCCATAGTTCATATGGGGCAGCAATACAGACAGATTAGGCATTATTGACGCCGGAGTAAAAATTTTCACTAGCACAAGCATGGTACCGTACACACCGGTTTTTGTAATAAGGGAACATAAAAGGGTACTTACCGGAGCCGGGGCCGCCGGATCTACTTTAGGCAGCCAAATATGCAGCGGAATCATCCCAGTCTTTACTCCGAAACCAATAACAAATAAAGCCATCACTAAATAGGGATTGATGCTGCTCTGCGCAATTTTCTCATAAAGCGGCATAATTTCTAAAGTTCCTGCAGCTTTGTACAGCAAAACCATACCGGCCAGCAGAAAGAAACTGCCGATTATCCCCAAATAAAGCATACCGTTACCGGCGCATAATGCAGCCGGTGTCTTTTCATGAATGGCTACAACATATGATAAGATGTTTAGCAAGACATAGAAGATAAATAATGTTATTAGGTCGCCTGACAGCACAAAACCCAAACAGCTGCCTAAAGTTAACATTATAAAAGTAAAAAAACGATTCTGCTCATGTTCAAATGCCATATAATCGGTAGCATGCAAAGTAGTTAAGAACCAGATCAGTGAAATAAGGGCAGCAAAAATAAAAGAAAAATAGTCTATACGCAAAAACAAACGCAGGTTTGCCATCTGTAAAAAAGTATATTCTACTGCATGCTGCCTGATTAAAGGATATGCTGAAACTACAGCAATTGCTGTTACTAAGGAAGTAACCGCAGCGCAAATATTGCGTGGTTTAGCTTTTTGGCAAAAGTTATGCAGCAGAAAAGCGCCCACCAGCGGCACTAGAATTATTACTAACGGGAGAAATGAAGTAATAGCATCTGCCGCTGCCACTTGAGAATTTATCATTTAAACATCTCCCCCCTCAATACACATTTGCAGCAGCTCGGTATATTTACACCTGTGCAGCTTATAGCGGTGCGGACTAAATTTCCGCACCGCTTTTTTTACTATTTACACAATAGTTTTCTGCGGACAAACTTCTACGCAAGTACCGCAATTGTTACAAAGTTCACTATCTATAACAGCTAAATTGTCCACCATGCTGATGGCTTCCTGAGGACAATTTTTTACACAAAGTTTACAGCCAATGCAGCCTCTATCACAAACCGTACGTACCTGCTTGCCCTTATCCTGGGATTTACAACGCACATGATGCACACTCTCTGCATTTACAATTTCTATTACCCGGCGAGGGCATGCCCTTTTACACAATCCACAGCCATAGCAGAGATCGGTATCTATTTGCGGCAAGCCGTTTGGCCCCATGGTAATGGCTTCTATGGGACAAGCGTCAACACAGCTTCCCAATCCAAGACAGCCATAGTCACAAGCATTAGGGCCTCCTTGCAGTGCCAGGGCTAATTTACAATCTGCAACACCGTCGTAGATATATTTTCTTTTTGCGGTATTGCAGTCACCCACACATAATAGCTGAGCAACATACCGTGTCTGCTCTGTAGGTGCTTCGGTGCCAAGTATTTCTGCTATTTGAGCAGCCACGTTAGCTCCACCGGGGGTACAGCCGTTGAGCGGTGCTTCTCCTGCCACCACTGCTTCGGCAAATTGAGCACAGCCTGCATAACCGCAAGCACCACAGTTGGCACCTGCTAGGACCTCCTGCACTTCTTCAATTTTTGGATCAATATCTACCGCAAATTTTTGTGCAGCATAAGCTAAAATACCACCAAATATTAACCCTAAACTACCTAAACTTACTACTGCTGGTATAATCATTTGCATTGCCTCCTACATAATCCCTTGAAAGCCCATAAAAGCCAGGGAAAGAATACCGGCTGTAATCAGCGCGATGGGTACGCCGCGAAAAGCTTTGGGGATAAAAGTCATCTCTAAACGTTCCCGGAT
>JAAZIQ010000069.1 GCA_012800795.1 Bacillota bacterium | reverse complement strand
TGAATCATTTTTTTTAACCACAACTACCCCCTGATAAAGACAGGCAACATATGAACAGTTGCTCACATATTCATGTATATATTATATTTTTTGCCTGCAGCCATGTCAAGAGTATTGACGAGATTTCAATGAGGAAAATCTTAAGCAAGGATTAAAAACTTCAGTTAACCTTACTAACAGCAAAGAAGCAGAAGTCCAGGAGGTCTTCTGCTTCTTTTTTATATCCTTAAAATAAGCCTATCAGCTTCCAGTAAGGCATCATCACCGCCAGCAGCCAGATAAAAGCTGCAATGGCTTTTGTGCCAAAAATTAGTGCAAAATCTTTTATGGTCATTAAGCCAAAGGAAAAATAAAAGAGACCGTAGGCCCACTCGTCGTAGGGCAGCACAATTTCTGTAGCCGTGCTGAAAACAATATAGCTGGTTACTAAAGCCGGGATGCTTAAAGAAGCTGCTATTTGTGTCAGCGGCACCGTAAAAGCCGAGTACAAGGCCATGGGCGTCAGCAAAAAATTACAGATAAACATAAGCATAAAGATCATGGCGACTATAGCATAAGGACTAGCTCCAGCAACTACCGGTAAAATGGAATTGGCAATTAATTCCCCTACCCCTAAATAGGAAGCTGCAGAGCCGATGCTCAAACAAGCGGCACAAAAAATTATTAAACCATAATTGACGCCCTCGACATCCTCTTTGGTGCCAATATCTATACCAGGAAGATAAAAGAGCGATGCGCTTAAAATAAATCCCCAACCTATATCGATACCGTGATAGTCGGTGGTAACTAAAAAGATCAGTAAGAGGGCTGAAATAAAAAGAGCCTTTTTTTCATCCCTGCTTATTCTGCCTAGTTTTAACAGCTCATTTTCAGCATATTCTTTATAGTTGCCGCTCTTATCTCTAGGAGCAGTTATCCTGCTGATGACATAAACAAGAACAACTAAATATGGTAAATAGGGCATGTTATGCAGGAAATATTGTATATAACTGACATGAGTGTCTCCCACTGTTCCACCCAGGTTTTGCACGATGGCATAAGTCGGGTTATAAATAAAGAAATGTGGTATCCAGGCTGAAAAAAGTCCTGTTAACATAATTGCGGCCGCTTGTTTTGACTTACCTAGACCCAGCGCCATGCAAATTCCGTAAGTAATAGCTGCAAAAGGCACTAAACCGCTGCCGGGTGCTATGAGGTGGACTAATATCCCTGAAATCATGATGCCAAACAACAAACCCCTATAAGTACCACCGGTTTTAATTATCAGGGTATACGCCAGTCTTCTTAGCAAGCCAACCCTATTGAGGATCATGGATATTAAAAGTCCGCCTAAAGTCATCCAGGGGACATTGCTTGTCCATGGATTAAAGACTATATTGGGCGGTGCAACATTAAAAATAATATACAAAACCGGAAGCAGCAGCGCCACTATCGTATTATTAATAACCTCTGTGGCAAATAGACTAATAGCCAAAAATGCCTGTCTCTGGAAAAGAAATCCGGCGACATGATTATCAAAGACAAAATTCCTTACTGCATGCTGCTGCCCGAAAATCTTTTCTATAAAATTTTAATAAGTAACAAGGTAAACAAAGAGCGCTGCAAAATCTTGCTTGACTTTTATAAAGAGTACAGCCAGGCTTTCTATAGAAACATCCAATTTTTTAAATACAGGATACTTTTAGATGAATCTTTCCTGGAAAATTTATTCATGGAAAAAGATCAAATTGATTACCACCTTTTATCCATATTGGCAGGCAAACCCATCAAAGTAAGCAAAGAATACTGCTGCTATCACTTGGATTATCTGATTAATTTAATGAAAAGACATAAAAATTTTGAAGTAATCTTCTCTTCATTTGGAGAAGGCGAGCAATTTAACAACATCGGCATCCTTATCAAGCAATATAAAGCGTTAATTGCCTATAACCAAGAATTAAAAGCAATCTACAGCAAAGAAGCAGCCATAATCGACACCCTTTATACTTACTACTACCAGCTACTGATGTCCATAAGCAGTTACGACAAAGACGAGGAAATAGTAAAAGAAAAAATAAAAAAACTTATCACACTCCACATAAGCGAGCTTGAAGGTTTTTGAAAGCAGGGCTCATAATATTCTCCAGCTTTCTTAGTCAACTTACATTCTTTATAAACATCCTTAATTAACATCATGATCACCCCATAGTTATCATAGGGTAACCCCTACGGTGATAGTCAATGCTTATTTGTAAAAAGTTGAAAAATATACACATATTGCAAAGCAAGAAATATTCAAATTAAAATAATTAAACAACCAAAAAACATGGCCTACAGGGCATTTCCTTATCCCTAATAAACCATGTTCCTGAAAGAACTTTATTTGCTCCTTCTCAAACATTTGAAGTGAAGAGAGTTTATTTGATGTAGACACATATTATGCACCTCAAACAAACTTCTTTCCTTTTTCAAATAAACTCCTTTCACAAATCCCCCTCAAACCCTTGAAAACACTGGCTTGTTATTCTCTTCCAATTTCCCATTTAATTCCTTTTTCCTTATTC
>JAAZIQ010000012.1 GCA_012800795.1 Bacillota bacterium | reverse complement strand
ATTACATCCATGAGGAACCTCCGCCTCCTTTTAGGGGGTATTCATTCTGCTAGAATGTGAGGTTCCTCTTTCTATTTTAAATAGATTTTTCCTTCAAAAACCTATAGTAATTTTACACTAACTAAATGTCAAATTAAAAGCTGAATTCTAACAGCTATCCTTTGGGTTTAAATAATAGTGAAGCCAGAAAACCGAAAATAATGGCAGAAGAAATACCGGCACTAGTAACTTCAAAAATTCCCGTCAAAACACCTACAAAACCAGTCCTTTCCGCTTCCGCCAAAGCTCCTTTAACCAGGGAGTTGCCAAAACTGCTAATAGGTATGGTAGCGCCGGCACCGGCAAACTTAACCAACGGTTCATATAAGCCCAAACCGCCTAAAATGGTACCCACCACCACCAGAGACACAGTCATGTGTGCAGGTGTAAGGCGAAATACATCCAGAAGAATCTGCCCCACTACACAAATGGCTCCACCAACAACAAAGGCAATCAAAAACTTTTCCAATGTTAGTCTCCCCTTTCTATTGCGACAGCATGAGCAATGCAAGGAATAGTTTCTTTTTGTTGATATGACAAAGGAGACAGCAGCGCACCTGTAGCCACCACCAAAATCCGCTTCAATTCTCCTCTGTTCATACGGTTCAAAAGATGACCATAAGTGACAACGGCCGAACAGGCGCACCCGCTGGCCCCGGCGCCTACCTGCTGACTATCTTTATAAATCAATAAGCCACAATCTGTAAATTTTTCCTGTTGAATCTGTATGCCGCGTTCCGTTAGAAGATCAGCGGCAATACGATGTCCCACCTGCCCCAAATCGCCCGTGGCAATTAAATCATAGTGGCTGGGATCAATTTGAAAATCAAGGAAATGGGCTTCAATGGTATCTACAGCGGCAGGGGCCATGGCTGCTCCCATATTAAAAGGATCTGAAATACCCAGATCAACAACTCGTCCTATAGTGGCACCGATAATAAAAGGTCCGTTTCCTTCAAGACCCACCAGCGCAGCCCCTGCACCCGTTACCGTCCACTGGGCGGTGGGCGGGTTTTGGGCACCATATTCCGTAGGGTAGCGGTACTGCTTATTAACAGAACTGTTGTGACTGGAAGCGGCGGTCAGGACATAGCGGGCACCGCCTGTTTCAACCAAATACGCTGCCAGCGCTAAACCTGCCATGGAAGTTGAACAGGCACCAAAAATGCCAATATAGGGAATACACAGTGTTCTGGCAGTAAAGCTGGAAGAAATAATTTGATTCATTAAATCGCCGCTAAAGAAAAAATTTATCTCGTTCTTTGTTTTGCCGCTTTTTTGAATCGCTTTCTCACAAGCATCTTCCAACAATTTTTTTTCTGCCTTTTCAAAACTCTCCTGCCCTAACCAAATATCATCATGCAAAATATCGAAATCATCAGCCAAAGCTCCCCGCGCTTCAAAAGGACCTCCAACCACACCGGTGCTAATAATTCTGGGTTTATTCTTAAATGCCCAACTTTGTTGACCCAGCAGCATTAAAAACCACCCAGCCTTTGCACCAGCAATTTTATGACAGCCACCACAAAAGCAGAAAAAACACCAAAGGTAATCACCGGGCCGGCAATTTTAAACATATTGCCCCCCACACCCAATACATAACCCTCACTGCGGTGTTCAATGGCAGCTGAAGTAATAGTATTAGCAAAGCCTGTGACAGGTACAATGGTCCCTGCCCCTGCCCATTGGGCCAGGTGATCATATATGCCTAAACTTGTCAATAAGGAAGATAGAATAATCATGCTGGCTGCTGTGGGATTACCGGCAGTAATTTCTGTGAAATTAAAATATGTCATATAGAACCATTGAAAAAACTGTCCTATGGTACAAATTATACCTCCGGCAATAAAGGCACGGATACAATTGGCAAGTATCGGCCGTTTCGGCTCCCTGCTTTTAACGAACTGCTGATATGCTTGCTGCTTCGCTGCTAATTCAGTATTTTTCTCATTAGACATCCTCTTGATTCTCCTTCCTAATGTAGTAAATGTGGCAAAATTCTCTGCCATACTAAAAAATAGCCACCTTTACTGCCATTCTTTCTTATTATCTGAAATAATTGCGTAAAAAATACCATCAACGGGTCAGGAACCTTGCCGATCCATCTTGATTAAAAATAAAAAACACCGCATATATCAGAGTTAACTGATATATGCGGTGTTTTGCATAAATATTTATTCCGCTTGCTCTTCGCTTTCTTTTTCCGCGTCAGCTTCTTCCTCTGCTTCAGCCTCTTTTTCGCGCTCTGCCAACTCAGTTTCAACTGCCTTAATCCATGTTTCAGCAGTAGCTACCAAGTCCTCTTCATCCTCCGGGTTAAGCTCCACCACTTCCTGCCAGTGGGCTAGCGCTTCCTCGGGTTCGTTCATGGCAAAATAAAGGAAAATGCCATAATTAAAGTGGGCTCTAGCATGGGTAGGATCATCAGCTAACGCCTGTTCAAACTCATCCTGGGCAGTTTCTTTATTATCAGAGGCATAAGCCGCCAAAGCACGATCGACACGTACATCTACATTGTCAGGCTCCAACTCCAATACTTTACCGTATGGTTCTAAGGCCTTGGCAAAATAGCTACTGGACTCTTCCGCCTCATTAAGGGCAGCATAAATTTGACCCAGTGTATAGTAGGAATGACCTAGCTGTGTTAGTAAAGAGGTATTCTCCGGGTCATTTTCCAGCTCTTTTTCCAGCTCCTCAATCAAGGTTTCAATCTGTGCAGCCTGGCTTTTATATATTTCTTCAGGATCCTCCTGCGGCGATGCCGCTCTGCTGACAAAATACGCCATCACTGTGGAGAGCACCAATCCGCCGCAAATCATCAATACAAGCACTAAAACTAAAGGTTTATTGCGTTTTATTTTTTTCAAATTAAAGACCTCCTGCCTTGTGGTCAGGTTTTGCACAAGTTTAATTATATCAAAAGCATGTGAAAAATGCTTGAATTTTTTCCGATTGTTTTCCTATCTGCATTAAGTTAGGAATACTTGCTACCCAAAAGGGTGAGGATAAACTGTAATTAAAATAGCAGGTGATAAATGTGACAATTACCAAAACTCCTTTGACAGATCTACAATCTTTACCCGGTCTGCAGCAAGTAGAAAGCCGTTTACAAGAAATGAGCCGCGGTGCCGATCTTTGGACACCACAGTTTTCCTCAACCGTAACAAGCGGCGGCAAAAGACTTCGCCCCGCACTCGTACTGCTTTGCGGATCTTTTAAGGCATCTTCCCAGCAGCAGTTAATAGATGTGGCTACAGCCGTAGAATTAATACATACGGCCTCCCTTGTACATGATGATATTATTGATCGAGCAGCTTACAGGCGGGGTCGTCCCACCATTTCTGCCACCAAAGGTAATCGGCAGGCCGTCTTATATGGCGATTTCTTATTTGCACGTGCTTTTACTTTATTGACAAAACACGGCCTACACGAAATCTTAAGATATATGACACAGGCCATCAGCTTAATGTGTGAAGGGGAAATCGGACAGGCTAATCAGCTTTTTAACTGCCAACTACAAGAAAAAGATTATTTTGCTTACATCTACAAAAAAACAGCTTATTTTCTTGCCGCCTGCTGTAGAGCCGGCGCAGAAGCCAGCGGCATACCACAAGCACAAAAAGATGCCCTTGAAGCTTTTGGCCTATATCTGGGTTATGCCTTTCAGTTAAGTGATGATTTATTGGATTTCTTAGGTGACAGCAAAGTTACAGGAAAACCAATCTTACAAGATTTACATGAAGGCTATCTGACACTGCCGCTGATTAAACTCTTAAAAGATCCTTTATACGGACTGCGAACACGGCATATTATTGAGGAACGAGATTTTACTGACGCCAATATTGCTTTTATTTGCAGCTCTTTGCACAAAAGCGGAATAATCGCGGAAGTCAAGGAAAAAACCCGGGAACTAATTGCCCAGGCCAAGCAAAACTTAGAAGTAGTGGCACCAAAGCCGGCTAGAACCGTATTGGCTAGACTGGCAGACTATATAGTTCAGCGTGCTTACTAAATTCTACCCATTTTTCGCAGCAGTACACATAAACGGTGCAGCCAGCAAGCTGTCGGCCCCCCGGCCTGTAGTAGCTTTTGTGCCAGCGGTAAACATTCCGCCGTATAAGCCTTAGGATCTGAGAGATAAAGAGCCAAAAGCCCCATAATCACAAGCCGATGAAAGTTAGGGCGCGGCAAATTTGCCGTGCCTTTTTTAGCTTCCTCTAAAAAGCGCAGCATCCCCTTTTCAGCCAGCAACAGAGAAGGATAATAGCTGACAAAATTTAAATCGTGATGTTTCTTGTCTTCATCTAAATCTATAAAGTAATCTAACAAAATGTGGAGGCCGCAAAGCCAGGGAAAATAACAGGATAGTGAAGCTTTTATCTCCGACTCTGCCACCGGACCGGCTGCAGCCATAGCAGCCAGCAAAAACATTGCCAAGGTGGAACCGCAGGCCGCCGAAAACTCCCACCAATAAATGTCCGACTTTCCGGAGGCAGAAAACCATTTCACCAATTTTTCTACCCGTTCCTTTTCCTCTATATGTTTATATACCTGTAAATCAGTATACAACTGCACTAATTTTATAAGTTTTGCCCGGATATCTTGATAGCCGGGCAGAAGAGCAAGCACCTGCCGGCTTGCCTCGATTAAGCCGTCTAAATAACCCCCATCATTTTGATACGGGTAGCTGCCATACCAGTCCTGCTTAGGTATAGAGAAATCCACCGCAGCCAGCATTGCCTTATGCAGCTGCCGAAAACTTTCTTCCGAAGCACCGGGCACACGATCACATAAATTATCCAGATAGTCACTGATGGTTTGCAGTGCCACTACAAAACGGACAAGCTTTTCTGCCTGCGAAGGAGTATAGAGAGCATAAATGCTGCCGCCCTGGCAGTGAAAACGTTTATTGGCAATACTGGCCAAGGCCTGCTTTTTTAATTCCGCAGCGGGAATAACAAGCGCATTACAGCGCCAACGTGCCAGCTCTTGGTCAACCAGGGGCAGAATGCGTAATATATAAGGGAAAATAACGGCATAGTCTTTAGATCTGCTGATAACGGAAGACAATTTTGTCCCTCCAAATAATCGCTCTCCATATAACTATGCCCGAAAACTCACTGCACTAATCTTGCTAAACGCCCCAGGATCCGCTTTGTCTTTTTCTTTAGGACTCCTGTTCTTTTTCACTCCCCTCTTCCAAGGAAGCAGCAGGCTGTTTACTCTCTTCCTGCACCTTTTTGCTGTTAAGAAAGACCATTAACGCTTTACAAACAGCCACGGTAATAATACCTGCCACCAGTGCTTCCGGAATCCCATTTGCAAAAATAACTGTCAATACTGCCTGGTAAGTCTGTTCCAATGGTACACCTCGTGCTGCGGCGTAAGCATCCTGAAAAAGGAAGTAGATGAGATGCATAACTAACAAAGTGTTGGTTAGTGACCCCAAAACACCGGCGACAGCTAAGCTAAATGTTGTGTTTTTCTCCTTCAACAGTTTCTCCAGCAGGCGATAGCTATACCAGGGCACAACACCCACTAAAATTCGAGGAATGAAGCATATTATTAGAGCAAGCAAACTCCCCTGGTCAGTGCCGGGGACTGGTATCAGCGGCGAAAAAACAAAGGAAAGAATAGCCGGTGTCATAGTATTGCTGATAAAGCTGGTAACACCAAATAAAAAGCCTAAAACAGCACCGGCTTTAGGTCCCAAAAGGATAGAACCAATAATAACCGGTACATGGATAATAGTAGCTTTAATAAAAGCAAGCTGAATAAAGCCAATAGGTGTAAATGCCAGCATCAAAATTATCGCCGCAAACATAGAAACGAGGGCAAGCTTTTTAGTTTTGTCTATTGTTTGCATTAAAATCCACCTTTCCAGGGCAATTATTTCTTGCCGTAGTGTTACTGTTCCGGCTCATTGTTAATTAGTTAATATTTATGCCTAAATAATGCTATATTTACACTACTACGCAGCCTTGAATGCTTTAAGGTCAAAATGAGCAAATCTTCGCTTCTACAATATTTCATATTTTTTAGTGTATCAAAAGAACGGCAGAGTGGGTAGCCTCTCTGCCTTTTATCAGCTGATTTAATTTTTTTGTTTCTTGGTGTAATTCAGCAAACCGCCGGCCACAATAATCTTTAATTGCCTTGGTGTTAACTGATGAGTAGCTTTAATTGTCCTGCCGGTAGTTTTATTGGTCAGGGTCAGCGTATTCCCACTTAAAAGCTGCGAAACTAAATCTGAAACTTCCAATACGTCGTCTTGCTGAATATTTTCATAGTCTGCTTCCGACTCAAAAGTTAAGGGTAAAATGCCGAAGTTCACCAGATTAGCATAATGAATACGTGCAAAGGATTTGGCCAAAACAATTTTAATACCAAGATACATGGGAACCAGAGCAGCATGCTCACGGCTTGACCCTTGGCCATAATTATGGCCGCCCACAATAATGCCGCTGCCGACAGCTTGTGCCCGCTTGGCAAAATCGGGATCGATGGCAGAAAAAGCAAACTGACTAAGTGCCGGAACATTGGAGCGTAAAGGTAAAATTTTAGCACCGGCAGGCATAATATGATCAGTTGTAATATTATCTTGAACTTTTAACAGCACAGCTGCTTTAATAGTCTCCGGCAGCTCACTATTTATCGGCAATGGTTTAATATTAGGGCCGCGTACTATCTCCACGGCAGCCGGATCGGCAGCCGGAGGAATAATCATACTGTCATCGATGATAAAACGATCCGGCATTTCTATTTGCGGCATACTGCCGAGTTCGCGCGGATCCGCCAAATACCCCTTCACTGCCGACAGGGCTGCCACTGCCGGGCTTACCAAATAGACACTGGCATCCTGCGTCCCGGAACGACCGGGGAAATTACGGTTGAAAGTACGCAGAGAAACGGCACCTGTGGCGGGAGCCTGCCCCATGCCGATGCAAGGGCCGCAGGCAGATTCCAAAATTCGTGCTCCGGCCGCAATCAGTTCAGCTAAAGCACCGTTACGTGCCAACATTTCCAGAACCTGACGGGAACCCGGCGCTATAACCAAGCTGACATTATCATGCACTTTCCGGCCCCGCAATATCTCAGCCACCTGCATCAGATCCGTATATGATGAATTGGTACAGCTGCCTATGGCCACCTGATCAACTTTGAGTCCGGCCAGCTCGGCCACAGTTTTTACGGCATCCGGACTATGGGGACAAGCCACCAGCGGCTCCAATTGATTAAGATCGATCACTATTTTTTCATCATAATCAGCATCATCATCTGCCGCCAGTTCTACCCATTGTTCTTCGCGTCCCTGGGCCGCTAAAAAACTGCGTGTCACTTCATCACTGGGGAAAATAGAAGTGGTGGCTCCCAGCTCTGCCCCCATATTGGTAATGGTGGCACGTTCTGGTACCGACAAACTTTTAACTCCGGGACCACTATACTCAAGAACTTTACCTACGCCTCCTTTTACACTGAGGCGCCGTAAAATTTCCAAAATAACATCTTTGGCAGAAACCCATGGCGGCAGTTTTCCCTGCAGCTCCACATTAACAACTTTGGGCATGGTCAGATAAAATGGCCCACCACCCATAGCCACAGCCACATCCAGGCCTCCGGCTCCAATGGCCAGCATCCCCAGGCCACCCCCTGTAGGTGTATGGCTGTCTGAACCTAAAAGGGTTTTACCCGGCACACCAAAACGTTCCAAATGGATCTGATGACAAATACCGTTACCCGGCCGTGAAAAATAAATGCCGTATTTAGCCGCTACGGTTTGTAGGAAGCGGTGATCATCTGCATTTTCAAAACCTGTTTGCAATGTATTATGATCAACATAAGACACGGATAATTCCGTTTTCACTTGAGGTATACCCATAGCTTCAAATTGCAAATAAGCCATGGTGCCTGTGGCATCCTGTGTAAGTGTTTGATCAATACGGATGGCAATTTCAGCTCCCGGCTCCATTTCTCCTGAAACTAAATGAGCGCGTATAATTTTACGTGTCAAATTTTCTCCCACATTCCATTCCCCCTCTACATCTTCATTTGAATGTAACACAGGCTTTCCTTTTTTGTCAATGAAGATAAAAGCTTCATATTAGCTTAATTAATTAGTTTGATTATACCATAATTTATCCTGGCGGAGGCCAAAGATTCTCTAATACATAGTCCTTAGGCTTCTTCCTTAGCAGCAGGAATCTATTGGTCATTTCTAGAAAAAGAGAGTAATCATAACGTGGAAGTTGGTGAGAATATTGCCTGCCAATTTAACACCACAGTATCATGCAGCAGAGGAAAAATATAAAAAAGCAACTACTCCGGAGGAAAAAATGGCCGCACTGCAGGAAATGCTGGCCACCATTCCCAAACACAAAGGAACTGAAAAACTGCAGGCCACTATCAAAAAACGGCTTGCCCAGATGCGGGAAGAAAGTCAGCAAAAAAAGAAACAAAAGGGCGGCTATAATCCCTTTCATATAAAAAAAGAAGGGGCAGGACAAGTTGTTTTAACAGGCTGCCCCAATACCGGAAAATCCGCCCTGGTAGGTACACTGACACGGGCTAAAGTAAAAGTGGCAGATTTCCCCTTTGCCACATCTCTGCCGGAAGCTGGTATGATGCGATATGAAGATATTTGGATTCAGCTGGTGGATACACCGCCATTTACAAGCGACAATATTCCGGCGGGGCTGCTTGGAACACTGCGGCAAGCCGATGCAATACTAGTTGTTATCGATCTTAATTCTGATGACTGCCTGGACCAGCTGGAAACCAGCTTGGAAATATTGACGGAAAAAGAGCTAATTGACCTTACCGGTGAAAATCCGCTGGCCCTTCCCTTTCTACTGCTGGGAACCAAAGCAGATCTGGAAAACAGTACAGACAATTTGGCATTGCTGCAGGAATTGCGGCCGGAGGTAGAAATTATTCCCGTATCCATCCACCAGGACTTAACCTTTTTAAGGCAAAAAATTTTTTCCCTGCTCAATATTATTCGTATTTATGGTAAGGCGCCGGGACAAAAGCCGGATCTGGAGCGTCCCTTTATCCTTAAAGCCGGCTCCACTGTGGTTGATCTGGCTTACCTTATCCATCGCGATTTGCCAAAGCAGTTTAAAACAGCCTTCGTTTGGGGATCGGCGCGTTTTGACGGGCAGGCCGTGCCGCGAGACTATATCCTGCAGGATAAAGACATAGTCGAAATCAATTAAAATAAGTCCTATTTTAAGCCTTTACTCCTATAAAGTTGCTGGTTTGTTAAAAAAGTTATTCATATACTAAATAAGTAGTCATTAAAAAGACAGAAAAGAGGGATCTGGTTGACTGAAAAAGGACAGCAAACAGTAGATATTATTTTACCTGATCAAACAGTGGTTAAGAAAAAAGCAGGCCGCAGTTTATGGGAAATCAGCCGGGAAGTGGCTGACCATTATCCTACCGCCATTATGGCTGCTATTGTTGATAAAAGATTAAAGGATTTAAGCCATATTCCTCCTGCATCTGCCGTGATAGAATTTTTAGATCTGGGAACCACGGAAGGAGCCAGGATCTATCAGCGCAGCCTTACTTTTTTATTAATTTACGCTACCATGCAGCTTTTTCCCACAGCACGCATCGAGGTGGAACATTCCTTAGGTAAGGGGCTTTACTGTGAAATAAAAAAAGAAACACCGCTTACGGCAGAAGATGTGGCTGCCTTGGAAGAAAAAATGAGGCAGGTTGTAGAGGCTGACCTGCCAATTGAAAAGAAAAAAATACCTTTATCTCAGGCAATCGAAATATTTGAAAAAGAAGGTTTTGAAGATAAAGTCCGCCTTTATAAGCACTGCAGTTCAGAGGAAATAACGGTCTACAGCTTAGGTAATTTGACAGATTCACTACACGGCTATATGGTGCCCCGAACAGGAGTTTTACAGCGCTTTGCCCTCCGCTTTTGGGCACCCGGATTAGTATTGCGCTTCCCCACCGTCGAGGAGCCCTCTACCATTCCTCCCTTTGTGGAACAAAATAAGCTCTTTGAAATCTTTCGGGAAACGGAAGAGTGGTCTGAAATTTTAGGTTTTCATACCGTCGGCATCTTAAATGATCGTATTCTTGATAATCAAGGGCCTGAGATCATACAGATCGCCGAAGCACTACATGAGAAAAAAATTGCTCAGATTGCCGATCTGATCGCTGCACGCAGGGATGAATTACGCGTTATTCTTATAGCCGGCCCCTCTTCTTCCGGCAAAACTACTTTTGCCCAACGCCTGCGAATACAGCTGCTGGTTAACGGCATCCGGACCTTCCCCATTTCACTTGATGATTATTTTGTCGACCGAGACAAAACGCCGCTTGATGAAAATAATCAGCCTGATTTTGAACATATTGAAGCCATCGATTTAGAGCTATTTAATGATCATTTGGCACGCTTAATCAACTGCGAAGAAGTGAAAATCCCCAAGTATAATTTTCATACGGGTAAACGCGAATATACCGGTCACGCCATCAAACTGGAAGAAGGGCAAATGTTAATTCTTGAAGGTATTCATGGACTTAACGAACGCTTAACCGCCTCAGTGCCGCGTCAAAATAAATTCAAAATCTATATCTCGGCCCTTACTGCATTGAATGTGGATTGTCACACCAGAATTCATACTACGGATACACGCCTGTTGCGTAGAATCATCCGTGACCATCAATTCCGCAACTATTCAGCAAAAGACACAATTCGCCGCTGGCCTTCTGTGCGCCGTGGTGAAGAGCGAAATATCTTTCATCTCCAGGAAGAAGCAGACATCATGTTTAATTCATCACTGGTTTATGAATTGGCAGTGCTGAAACAATTTGCAGAACCACTTTTAAAGGAAATCCCGGAAACTGAACCAGAATATATAGATGCCAAAAGACTTCTCCTTTTCCTTTCCAGTTTTATACCCTTAGGCACGGAACAAATCCCCCTTAATTCCATCTTGCGTGAATTTATCGGTGGCTCTTGCTTCCATACAAGCTAAGCTAACGGAGCAGCTCTCTTCCGGAGTTGCTCCGTTAGCTTTTGTTAATTGACAAGAAGTGGAATAATATTTACGATAAAATTAAAAGCATGATGGGAGCTGAAGTGTATGGACATTAACAGATTTACCGAAAAGGCACAGCTCGCGCTGCATGAAGCACAAAACATTGCCATACGTAACAACCATCAAGCTGTTGATGTTGAACATTTACTTGCTGCCTTGCTACAGCAGGAAAACGGACTCGTACCGCGCCTCTTTACTAAAGCAGGCCTAAATGTAAAAGAACTGCTCATTCAGATAGAACAATTACTTAATAAAATACCAAAAGTCAGGGGAGCTGCCTCATCCTATATTACCCCCAGACTTAACCAATTACTGGTGCAGGCCCAGGATAAAGCCAAAAGACTTAAAGATGAATATGTCAGCGTAGAACATTTAATTCTGCCAATGTTTGCAGATGAAAAAATCAAAGAAATATTTGATGCTCAAGGCCTGACTTATGACAAATTTTTACGGGTACTGGAAGATGTCCGCGGTAATCAGCGCGTTACCAGCGCCAATCCCGAAGAAACTTATGAAGCTCTGGAAAAGTATGGAAAGGACTTAACTCTCTTGGCTAAACAAAATAAACTTGATCCGGTTATTGGGCGCGATGCAGAGATTCGCCGCGTGATCCAAGTTCTCTCACGGCGTACTAAAAATAATCCCGTGCTCATCGGCGAACCTGGTGTAGGTAAAACCGCCATTGCCGAAGGTTTGGCACGGCGGATTGTGGCCGGTGATGTGCCGGAAAGTTTAAAAAATAAACGTTTAATTGCTCTTGATATGGGATCGCTCATTGCCGGAGCAAAATTTAGAGGAGAATTTGAAGAACGGCTAAAAGCCGTACTGCAGGAAGTAACAAAATCCGATGGCCAAATTATTCTTTTTATAGATGAACTGCACACAGTGGTGGGAGCAGGCAAAGCAGACGGCGCACTGGATGCCGGCAATATGTTAAAACCAATGCTGGCGCGCGGTGAGCTGCACTGTATCGGGGCAACCACCCTTGATGAATACAGACAATATATTGAAAAGGATGCCGCTTTAGAAAGACGTTTTCAGCCGGTACTTGTTGAAGAACCTACTGTGGAAGATACTATCTCCATTTTACGTGGACTGCGGGAACGTTATGAACTGCACCATGGTGTCCGGATACAGGATGCGGCACTGGTTTCTGCCGCCGTTTTAAGCGACCGCTATATTTCTGACCGCTTTTTGCCGGACAAAGCCATTGACTTAATTGATGAAGCAGCGGCAAAGCTCCGCACTGAAATGGAAAGTATGCCTGAAGAACTGGAGACGCTGGAAAGACGCATTCTGCAGCTGGAAATTGAGCGTGAGGCCTTACGCAAAGAAAAGGATCAGGCTTCAAAAGAACGGCTGGAAGCTTTGGAAAAAGAACTAGCCGAGCTTAAAGCAGAGCGCGATGTGCTGCGTGCACAATGGGATGAAGAAAAAAGCATCATTAATCAATTAAGTTCCCTACGTGAAGAATTGGAAAAGGCACGCACGGCAATGGAAGAAGCACAGCGAGAATACGATTTAAATAAAGTGGCTGAATATCGTTACGGCACCATCCCTGCCCTGGAAAAACAAATTAAAAACGCCGAAGCCAAACTCGGAGGCAGTCATACCCGCCTAATTAAAGAAGAAGTAACGGCGGCAGAAGTGGCGGAGGTCATTTCCCGCTGGACAGGTATACCCCTTTCCCGCCTGCTGGAAGGAGAAAAAGAAAAACTATTACGCCTCGATGAAATTTTGCACCGGCGTGTTGTCGGTCAGGATGAAGCAGTTGTGGCCGTTGCCGACGCCATCATACGTGCCCGCTCCGGCCTCAAGGACCCGAAACGTCCCATTGGTTCTTTTATTTTTCTAGGCCCTACGGGTGTGGGCAAAACTGAACTGGCCCGCTCACTCGCGGAAGCTCTTTTTGACAGCGAAGATAATATGATTCGCCTTGACATGAGTGAATATATGGAAAAACATGCAGTGGCACGCTTAATTGGTGCACCTCCAGGATATATCGGCTACGATGAGGGCGGGCAATTAACGGAAGCAGTGCGCCGCAAGCCTTATAGTGTAATACTTTTTGACGAAATTGAAAAGGCTCATTTTGATGTCTTTAATATCTTATTACAGATTCTTGATGATGGCAGACTAACAGATAGTCAAGGCCGTACCGTTGATTTTAAAAATACTATCATCATCATGACCTCCAATATTGGCAGTCTGCATCTGCTGGAGAACGTAACAACCGGCGGAGAAATTGCAGCTTCAGTTAGAGAGAAAGTGATGAGTGAACTGCGCAGCCACTTTCGCCCGGAATTTTTAAACCGAGTCGATGATATTATTCTTTTCAAACCCCTCACCTTGGCGGAAACAAAACAAATCATAGAATTACAATTAGGGTTATTGAGGGAACGTTTAGCCGAACGTTTTATAGAATTGGAGTTAACAGAGGCGGCAAAAGACTTGATCGCCACAGCAGCATATGATCCGCTGTACGGCGCCCGCCCCCTAAAACGTTATCTGCAAAAAGAAGTGGAAACCACCTTGGCAAGAAAGCTAATTGCCGGCGAGCTGACGGAGCACAGCACTGTCGTTATTGATCGGCAGCAAGATAAACTGACATTTACCACCAAGAAAGACGCTGCGCGTTTTTTTCAATGATGCGCTCTCTTGTTCTTTAGGGGTTGCCACCCCTTCGGCCGGTCCGGACCACCCCGCAAGATTAAGGGGAAGTACTCCTTAAGCAGCCCCCTTCGGATAAGAAAGAAAACTATTCAAGGCTGATATAATTGATAAATAAAACGGGCCGCATTTTGCGTCCCGTTTTTTAGAGCCGAAAATAATTAAACCACTCGAAAATAGGAAAGCCGGCAACAGTTTGATTTTGGTATTGACGGTGTAGCTGCTGATAGCCCTCTTCCAGTGAATTTGATTTTATGCCAAGAGAAATGGAAAGATATGCCTCCATGTAAGCCGCAAAATGGTCACAGGCGCGAACCAATTCACCATCAAGAGGATAATACTGATCCTCATTATATAAAGCATTAATACTGCCGGAAGGAACAATTTTTCTCTGTCCGTCCTCCATAATTTTATTGGCAAACTCATCTTCTGTTAAATAGCGTAATTGCCGATGCCAAGCTGAAGGCAGCAGGGGAAGTAATTTTTCTTCCATTTGCTGCTTTTCAATGTCCTTAATTAATTCATCTAAACCGGCCACCGACCTTTTAACCGGTGAAACAATATCCCTGGTTAATACTTCAGGTAAATCATGAAATAAGCCTGCCAAGTAATTATTAATTAAACGCTGCGGGCAAGCCTCAATCTCTGTGCTGGCCAAATAGGACAGCATAGCCACAATCAGCATGTGCCCCAGCACAGAAGTTTCCGGCAGTCTATAGGTTTGCCCCCAGCGCTGTTGAAAGCGCAGTTGTCCTACCAAATCCATAAAATGACTGGTTTTTTTGCCCAATTGCAGTTTTTGGACTCCGGCTAAATGGTAATGCTCTTCAATCTCATCTTCAATAATTGCCTTAGTTTGTTCCAATCCGTAAAGATTAGCATTTAAATGATATACTAATTTGAACTCCCAATTGGTGGCAAGGTAATGAGCGGCCTGTAAAATATTTTTTTCCTGAGCACTGTATTCCGGTTGAAGTAAATAAGCAGCAAATTTTTCGGCAAAATTATTTTTTACTCCTTCCAATTTGGGGGCAAGCTGCGCTATTACCCAGTTATTTAAAAGTTCCCCCTTACTTGCCATTAATTTGTGAAAAATAGGCGGTTTAATATCAGTAAGAATAATTCGGTGTAAAAACTCAAAAAATCCTCCCTCAATAAGCTGGAGCCAATTAATTTGAGCCCTGTGGTCCGATTCTTCAAACTTAGCCAAAATATAAGCATAAATCATTTTATGCGCCTGTTTATCCAGCTCCGTAAAACCTTTATGAGGGCGATTATGATCATTCCAGCGCTGAATGCTGGCGGCATCAAACAATAATTTAATTAAATCCTTACTAATCATTTTCTATCCCCTGTTTATCTTTGTTGTTGAGCGTTAAGCTTCTCGCCAAATCATTTCCTGCCCTTTGCATGTACAAAATAACAAGTCTGTCTACCACATGGCTTTGTAAAAAGGCTTCTTTGCTGATAATACCATGCTCTTTAATAATACGGACGAGCCTCTCTCTTTCCGCTTCCAATAGTCGAGCAAGAAATTTAAGCTGCTCCTCCCTTTCCTGCTTTATCCCTGATCGCGACATAACTCTCCCCCCAAGTATTAACTTCTACATATTTCGACAGGGGGAAAATTTTTCCTGCTGAAATCAGGATATATTTTCCTTTTCTTTAGTGGGCAAAAGTGTTTTTTCCATCTCAAGCTCCGGGAATTCCTGTACTTTATCCAGTTCACTTTCAATGCTGCGCGACTTGCGAGAAGCAGAATCGATGGTATTGCTGGCTTCTTCCAATTTCTTTTTTGTCTTTTCCAGCAGCAAGCCAAAGCGATTAAATTTAGTTTTTATTTTCCCTAAAAGCGACCACACTTCACTCGTGCGTTTTTCAATAGTCAATGTACGAAAGCCCATTTGCAGGCTGTTTAAAAATGCCGCCAGGGTGGTTGGCCCCGTTACAGCCACTTTAAAATCCCGCATTAGCGACTCAAATAATCCATCACGGCGGAGAACTTCTGCATATAAACCCTCAAAGGGCAAAAACAAAATGGCAAAGTCTGTTGTAGCCGGAGGATCTATAT
>JAAZIQ010000068.1 GCA_012800795.1 Bacillota bacterium | reverse complement strand
GATTTATTGGTTGAGGTAACTTTATTGAAAGAACGCGGCGATAATCCACAATTGCTGCGGGAGAAAGAAGAGTTGCTAAAGAAAGTACGCGGACTTCAAGAATTTAACCCCATGCTTGGACACCGTGGCTGCCGTCTGGGCATACTAACGCCGGCCATTTATCGCATGCAGGCATTGGCCATTTTCCGTGCCGTTGCTAATTTACTGGCAGAAGGCAAAGAAGTCATACCGGAGATAATGATACCTTTAGTCGGCCATGAGAATGAGCTGAAATTAATGCGGGACTTGGTAGTGCAGGCGGCAGAGGATGTAATGGCTGAAACCGGTACCAAATTCGACTATAAAGTAGGCACCATGATTGAACTGCCCCGTGCCTGTATGACGGCCGATCAAATTGCTGAGCATGCCGATTTCTTCTCTTTCGGCACCAATGACCTGACACAAACAACTTTTGGTTATTCCCGTGACGATGCGGAGGGCAAATTCCTTGTTCATTACCTGCAGGAGAAAATTTTGCCGGAAAATCCCTTTGCTGTACTGGATCGGGAAGGAGTTGGCGCTTTAGTTAAAATTGCTGTAGAAAAAGGACGTGCCGCTAAACCCAATTTAAAGCTGGGCATCTGTGGTGAACATGGCGGTGACCCGTCATCCATAGAATTTTGCCACCAAATAGGTTTAGACTATGTATCCTGCTCACCTTTCAGGGTGCCTGTAGCCCGTCTAGCAGCAGCCCGGGCAACAATCCAGGAAAGCAAATAAAAACAAACAGGGTATCACGTCAGCCGAGTGTGATACCCTGTTTTTATTCGCATAAACGTTTATCTTTGATCACTTATAGAGGCATTACTATTGCTGGCGCTAAGCAGTGTCAGTGGGTCATAGGGCGGACCGTCTTGTGTTCCCTCCAGCAGTGCTATATCCACGGCATTCCCCGGAATGCCCCATGAGTTACCTGAGAAACTAAAGACGGCTTGATCCACAACAAATCCCCTGGTATTATAAACGATGTTATTAACAATATGACCATTCGTATTGGGATTTAAATAAGCAGGCTGGCGGAGAGAGTAAAAAATATTGTTTTGCACTAATAAATTATTCATATTTCCTGCTTGGGTAACAAAACCTCTGTTTACTACCCATTGATCGGATGGACCAGCCTGCTCGGGGCCGTAAATGATATTATTAATAATTTTATGATTTGCTCCTCCAATTTGAATAAATTCTACTGCATAAGGTATATCACTGCTAATGGTAAGCCCGTCAATTGTCACTCCGGTGCCAAGAACCATAAACGGTATGACGGCAGCGCGCAATTCAATCAATGTGTTTGGGTATCCTTTGAGAGTAATACCTGCTTTATTAATGGTAATGGTAGAAAAAATTTGGTAAGTTCCATCCAAAATGTGAACGGTACCGGTCGGTTCTACGGCTGCAACTCCTTCTTGAATTGTACCGAAGGGATTTGCCTGTGTGCCGTCACCATCAACTGATCCAGCTTTAACATATACATCAAACGGGTTAAAGTTAGCATGTTCTTGTGGTTCGATTTGCGTAATAATGAGGTGCGCCGAGACCGGACTTGCACCTCCGGCAAAGGGAGTCATAGTTAGGGCGGCGGCATTGCCGGCAGGATTCCGGACGGTGAGTAGGGAATCGGCTTCTGTCGTAGTGACAATTGCCATACCTATGACTTGCGATGTACCCGCTTCCCGTCCGACCACCGTATAATCAAGCTCTTGCCCGTTAAGAGTTAGAACCAACTGACCTTCTTCGCTTATGCTGACCTGGAAGAAAACCTGATAGGTGCCAATTTCAGCCAATTGAAAGCTGCCGGGTCCGGTGCGGGTAATTATTGTGCCGCTGCTTGGTCCGTCCTGAGGAAAAATTACATCTGCACCAGGCTCAATTATGACAGGATTATCAGAAGACACCAGCGCATAAAAATCTGCATAAGCTCCTAATCCTCCTGCCGGACCCCTTGGGCCCGGAGGCCCTTGTTGCCCCTCGGGACCTCTTGGCCCCTGTGGCCCTTCGGGTCCCCTTGGTCCTGGAGGGCCAATAAGATATTTTTTACAGCGGCACGGATGCCTATAGCAATTAGAGCAGCATCTATGATATAAAGAATTTTTCATTTGCCTAACAGACCTCCTAATAAAATTTTTTTAAGAAGGTACACAATTTTTTGATGCAAAGCTGTAATAACTTGTGGGATATATTCATATATTACAGATGTATGCAAATCGATAGCTTTTGTGACAGAGCTTAAGCGTTATAACTTGTATTTAAGTTGGGAAAGCACAAAGATTGAAAAGATATGATTTTAGGCCACGAAGCAATTGGAGAAGTAATGGAAGTTGGTGAGCCGGTAAGCGCTGCTGTTAATGAAAGATAAGTCTAAAGATCTAATTAAGCCTGTGGTAATTATAAATTGGTAAGCATCTGAATACACAAAAATGAGCTGGCATTTTTTGCACAGCTCATTTTTATCATACTATCTTCTTGAAAAACAAAATTTAGAAGCGGCCAATTAAGCTACGGATAAAATTAATAATGCTGCGGAAGAAACGGATAAAAATATTGGCTCTGCTTACCTGTTCTGCCGTCACCAGAGGCGCGGAGACAATGGTTTCACCATCTAACTGCACCAGCAAAGTGGCTGCCTGTGTCCCTTCTTCCACGGGGGCAGTCAACTGCTTTTCTTCAGCAACAACAAATTCTAAATCTTCTTGGCGTCCTTTTGGTGCTAATACCGGTAAATCTTCGGCGACAGTTAGGGCAGCGGATTTTTGCTTGCCGTCTTTAACGGGTATTTCGCCTATAGTTTCACCTTTTTTAATAGTTTTGGCAAACTCAAAATTATGAAAACCATAATTCAGCAATTCCTGGCTGGCTAACAGCCTTTGCGCTTTATCTGCTGTATTGAGGGCGACACTGATTAAGCGCATATTATTTTGTACCGCCGTGCCCACTAAACTATATCCCGATTCTGGAGTGGAACCGGTTTTTAGTCCATCGGCACCACTAAAGCGTCCTATCAAGGGGTTAAGATTTTGCTGCTTAATGTTATTATAAGTATATTCTTTTTTTTGCGCGATTTCGAGAATGCGGGGATGTTTAGTTATCAACTCGCGGGCAAGAACAGCAATATCTCGGGCGCTCATGTGATGGTTTTCTGCGTGCAGTCCCGTTGAATTTTGAAAGTGCGTCTGTGTTAGCCCCAGTTCTGCTGCTCGCTTGTTCATACGCTGGACGAAAGCTTCTTCGCTGCCAGCCAAAAGTTCGGCTATGGCTATACAACCATCATTGGCGGAAACAATGACAATACCGTTAATCAGTTCTTCTACCGTTACTTCCGTGTCAACTTCCAAAAACATGGAAGAGCCGCCTGTACGCCAGGCTTTTTCTGAAACAATAGTTTTTGTATCCCAGTTAATATCTCCCCGTTCCAAGGCTTCAAAGGCCAATAAGAGTGTCATTATTTTCGTAATACTTGCCGGGGGGCGGGGTTCGTCGGCATTTTTAACAAAGAGGAATTGCCCTGTGGATACTTCCATTAGAGCGGCGTACTCGGCAATGGTATCAAAATCTTGCGCATAGGCAGGAAAAGAACTAAAAATTAGCAGTAAAATCAGCAGAAATGAAAAAAGAATTTTTTTCTTCATGTGTCTTACGCCTCCTGGTGCAGAACTTATACAACTATATCTTATACGAAATCATTGGTAAGAATCCAGAGGTGAAAGAAAAATACTTTTTTCTTCTCCTAAAGGTGATTTGATTGTGTAAGTAAAAATAATCATGTATAATAGGCTTAACTATAGCCTAGGAAAGTGGGGAGCAGGCACTTGACTGAAGGACTGATACTTGTTGTTGATGATGAAGAACATATTCGCGAATTAGTGCGACTCTATCTGGAAAAAAACGGTTTCAAGGTGGCTGTAGCGGCAGATGGCGCGGAAGCCCTGGAAAAAGCAAAAACGCTGAAGCCGCAATTAATTATTTTAGATATCATGCTGCCGAAAATGGATGGCTGGGATGTATGCCGTGAAGTGCGTAAAATATCGGATGTACCCATTATTATGCTGACGGCTAAAGGGGAAGAGTTCGATAAGGTGTTGGGTTTAGAGTTGGGAGCAGATGATTATTTAACAAAGCCATTTTCTCCGCGGGAACTGGTGGCCAGAGTCAAAGCTATTTTAAGGCGTGTGGTAATTGACGATACAATGCAAAAGGAAGACCAGATCAGCTTTCCCGGACTGAGCATTAATTATGCTTCCCGTGAGGTACAGGTGGGAGAGAAACTTGTCTCATTAACGCCTAAAGAGTTTGATCTGCTCTGGTTTCTGGCTAAAAACCCCAGTAAAGTTTTTACCCGTGAACAGCTTTTAACGGCTGTTTGGGGGTATGATTACTATGGCGATTTACGTACTGTTGATACCCATATTAAGCGTTTGCGTGAAAAAGTGGAGCGTGAAGGTGCTCAGGAGCTTGCTTTTCAGATTAAAACCATTTGGGGTGTAGGCTATAAATTTGAGGTGCAGGAGCCATGAAACCTAAAAAAATTTTTAGTAAACTGCTTGCAACTTATCTGGTGATCATTTTGATCACCTTATTTGTTGTGGCCCTTTTTCTTACGCAGCTGATCCAGAATTATTTTTACCGGGAAAGAGAAAGCGAGTTATTGGCAAAAGGGCAGGAAGTTGCCAATATTTTTTCTGCACGGCTTTTGGGCTTAAGAGATCCACGGGTAACCAATGAATTATTATTTGCTTTAGATCGTTTTCTTGATGCCCGTGTCTATCCGATAGATGTTTCCATGTTGGGTTTGACCACTTCTCCAGGTTTTAGTGAGATTGGACTACCGCTGACAGAGGAAGAGTTGGCACAATTACTAAAAGGACAAGCTGTAGCTAAAAGAGGCTACCATGAGCGATCAGGGGAGCAAATAGCAACGGTTGCCGTACCGATAATTGCAGCCAATAAAGTGGTTGGTGCCATCTTTTTAAATGCACCCTTAACCGGAATTTATCAGGCCGTAACACAAGTACAGGGATTGATTTTCTATGCTGCCATTTTGGCTACTTTACTGGCAATGATAGTGGGGTTCTATATTTCAAAATCAATTTCCCACCCATTGCAGCAGATAAATAAAGCGGCTTTGGAAGTTGCCGGTGGTAATTACCAACAGCAAGTTGATGTTACTTCTGAAGATGAAGTGGGGCAGCTGGCTCAGTCCTTTAACCACATGTCTAAGAAACTTCACCAAACGGTGGAAGCTTTATCACAAGAAAAAGCTAAACTGGAAAATATCATGACCAGTATGAATGAAGGTGTAATTGCTATTGATCAGGAAATGCGGATTTTACTGATAAACCCACAAGCATGCCGTCTGCTAAGAGTGGAAGCTATGGGCTTAGCAGGCAGAGATTTAAAAGAGATATTGCCAACATCAAAAATGTTTAATCTTTTTGTAGATGTGATGCAAAGTGATAAGCCGCAGTCCCATGAGTATACCATAGAAAACAGAAAAGTTCTCTCCCTGCAGGTTGCCCCTTTGCGCCGTGGCAGCCTGAGCTGGGGCGCGGTGGGTATTTTACAAGATGTGACGGATGTACGCCATTTGGAAGAAATGCGTCGGGATTTTGTAGCCAATGTAACCCATGAATTGCGTACCCCATTAACTTCAATTCAAGGCTTTGTGGAAGCGCTTCTCGATGGCTTTGCAGAAGATAAGGAAAGCCAAAGGCGTTATCTAAATATCATTTGGGATGAGACAGTTC
>JAAZIQ010000067.1 GCA_012800795.1 Bacillota bacterium | reverse complement strand
GTTGGCTGTTGTAATTGGTCATAATTGGCCGCTCTTTTTTGGCTTTCGCGGCGGCAGGGGCATTGCTACAACCATAGGTGTTTTCTGCGGCTTGGTTCCGGCAGTTGTGCTGGTTGCCGTGGTTGTGGGGTTAATAATAATTGCCGTTACGCGTTATGTTTCATTGGGATCAATTATTGGTGCCCTTTCTATACCAATAACGATGTTAATCTTAAAAATGCCTGCTACCCACATTATTTTTGGTGTAGTTATGGCCTTAATGGCTGTTTGGCGGCATAGGCAAAATATTGATCGCCTGCTGCGGGGTACAGAAAACAAATTAGGTATGAAAGTAGATTTGGGAGATGAGGGAAAGTGACATGGATGAAGTAGCTGTTATCGGTGCCGGCAGTTGGGGAACTGCCTTGACGCGCGTATTGTCAGAAAACTGTAAGCAAGTTACACTTTGGGTGCGTCGCCCTGAACTTTGTCAGCAAATTAGTACCAGCAGAGAAAATGCCGATTATTTACCCGGCGTATTTCTCCCTGAAAATGTTAAAATAACATCTGATTTAAAAGAGGCTGTGCAAGATAAAAATGTCCTTGTACTGGTGGTGCCTTCGCACACTATGCGTTCAATTGCCAAGCAGATTAAACCTCTTCTTAATTGCAAGCCTATTATTGTCAGCTGTGCTAAGGGGATAGAAGAAGATACATTTTCCCGGATGTCTGAAGTGATAGAGCAAGAAATACCAGACTGTATTCCGGCTGTTTTATCAGGTCCCAACCATGCTGAGGAAGTGGGCCGGCTTGTTCCTTCAGCTTCTGTAATATCGTCCCGCAACAGAAGTGTGGCAGAAGCAATTCAGGAACTTTTCATGACTCACCGTTTTCGCGTTTATACAAATCCGGATCTTGTAGGCGTTGAATTGGGGGGAGCACTTAAAAATGTGATAGCGGTGGCGGCAGGTATTTCAGATGGCTTAGGGTATGGAGATAACACAAAAGCCGCTTTGATAACAAGAGGTCTAACAGAAATAACACGCCTAGGTATCCGTATGGGAGCCCAAGCATTGACTTTTTGTGGCTTGTCCGGTATTGGTGATTTAATGGTTACCTGCGCATCGGAACACAGCCGTAACCGCAGACTGGGCATTGAAATAGGCAAAGGACGCAAACTGGCTGATGTTGTAAAAAGTATGCGGATGGTGGCTGAAGGAGTACGTACAACGCGTGCCACCTGGCAGCTGGCTCAGCGTTATCAGGTAGAAGTCCCGATCACAGAACAAGTTTTTCAGGTTCTATTTAACGGCAAAGATCCTCATCAGGCTGTGGTGGATCTATTGTCACGGGAAAAAAAATTTGAAATGGAACAGATTGTTTCGGCAAATTTCCAGGCTTGGTAACATACACTCCAATAGGGAGTGTTTTTTTTGCTCTAATTTCTTTTTCTGTGGTAATATTCGGTGGACGTCCTCATATAAATATAATGTTAAATTGCATTTATTTTTGTAATGGAAAATTATCACTGAGAAAGTTTAACAGGGGAGGGATATTGCGTTTATTTTCATGACAGAGCCTGATAAAAGGAGGGAGAGAAATTGATGAAAATTGACTTAATTCAACACATCGTTGAAAGAACGGGCGGAGATATTTATTTGGGCGTTGTTGGCCCTGTGCGAACCGGTAAATCAACTTTTATAAAAAAATTTATGGAATTGATTGTTATCCCCAATATAGCTGATCCTAAGGACCAGGAAAGGGCACGCGATGAGCTGCCGCAAAGCAGCGGCGGGCGGTCCATTATGACAACGGAACCGAAATTTATTCCGGATGAAGCAATAGAAATAAAAGTACGGGACAATATATCAATGCGTGTTCGCCTGGTGGATTGTGTCGGCTATACAGTACCGGGTGCGCTGGGTTATGAAGATGATGGCTCGCCCAGAATGGTAACAACACCATGGTTTGACTATGATATTCCCTTTGAAGAAGCTGCTGAAATTGGTACCAGAAAAGTTATTGCCGACCACTCCACCATTGGTCTTGTCGTTACCACGGACGGAAGCATTACCGATATTCCTCGCACTGATTATTTAGACGCTGAAGAACGGGTTATTAATGAGCTGAAGGAACTGGGTAAACCGTTTGTGGTACTGTTAAATTCCACCCGTCCATACTCACAGGAAGCTTTGGCATTAAAGGAACAGATGAGTGAGATGTACAATGTGCCCGTTATTCCCTTTAATGCTCAGCAGCTGGAGGAAGAAGATATTAATGTTATTTTCCAGGAAGTGCTTTATGAGTTTCCGGTACGCGAAGTTAATATCAACCTGCCCAGCTGGGTCGAAGTACTGGAGCAGGAGCATTGGCTGCGCAATAAATTCAATGAAATAATCCGCAACAGTGTAGTGGACGTGACACGCCTGCGTGATGTTGACGGCATGGTAGAAAAATTGAGCATTGAGGAAATCGTTGAAAATATTGTACTTAAAGAGATGGATTTGGGCACTGGTAGAGCAGTCATTGACATTCAAGCTCCAGAGGCACTTTTTGAACAAATTATTTCTGAAATCTGTGGCGTTGAGGTTGAAGATCAGGCTGATTTGCTCAGGATTTTGAAAGAAAGTGTGACAGCCAAACGCGAATATGATAAAGTTTCCGACGCACTGGCACAAGTAAGGGAAAGCGGTTATGGCATTGTACCGCCACAGCTTGATGAAATGACATTGGAAGAGCCGGAAATTATTCGCCAGGGAGGCCGATTTGGTGTCCGCCTCCGGGCCAGTGCACCATCACTGCACATAGTACGTGTAGATGTGAAATCTGAATTTGCCCCCATAGTGGGGACAGAAAAACAAAGCGAGGAACTTGCAAATTACATAATGGGTGAATTTGAAGAAAATCCTGATAAAATTTGGCAATCGGATATCTTTGGCAAATCACTCCATGCTGTTGTAAGGGATGGAATTACCAGCAAACTAGAAAATATGCCCCCTAACGCCCAAGAGAAATTACAAGAAACTTTAGAGAAAATCATAAATGAAGGCAGTGGTGGCCTCATTGCCATCATCCTTTAGTTTAAATGCGTGGAATCCACGCATTTTTGTTTTTACGGCTTTCTTTTGCCCAGATTGAAAAGCCGGTATTTTTTCGTTATAATGAATGCGTCATATTATTCTAAAACAAAACAAAAACTGACGCATAGGTCGTAAAACGGGAGGATATATGGCTTGGAGTTTAATAATTGAACTACTTGGCGGTCTTGGGCTTTTTATTTATGGGATGACTTTAATGGCTTCAGGTATGCAGCAAGCGGCTGGAGCCCGCTTGCGCAAGATTTTGGAGTTTCTTACCACTAAGCCGCTGATGGCGGTTTTAACCGGTATGGTTACAACAATGCTGGTACAGAGCAGCAGCACCACAACGGTTATGCTGGTAGGTTTTGTCAATGCCGGCCTGATGACATTGACACAGGCAGTGGGTACAATTTTCGGAGCCAACATCGGTACAACCATTACGGCACAAATTGTTTCTTTTGAAATATCCCATCTTGTCTATCCTGCTATAGCCATCGGCATGCTGCTAAACTTTTTCGGCCAGCGCCGGACCTACAAATATTTTGGACAGGCTATTTTGGGTTTCGGTATTCTTTTTCTTGGCATGAATATTATGGCCGGCAGCATGGAACCACTGCGGCAAAACGAATTTTTTATTAATCTCCTGATTTCTTTTGGGCAGACACCTCTCCTTGGAGTACTGATTGGTGCCGTGTTTACAGGCATCATTCAGTCCAGCAGTGCTACAACCGGTATTGTAATTGCGATGGCTATTCAGGGAGTGCTTACTCTGCCGGCGGCCATGGCCATTATTTTAGGTTCCAATATCGGTACCTGTGTAACGGCGCTTTTGGCCAGTATCGGCACCAATCTCTCTGCTCGCCGTGCAGCCATGGCGCACCTGCTCTTTAATGTATTTGGTGTTGTTTTGGCGTTGATTTTTTTTAGTCCGTTTGTGCACATAGTTACGCAAACAGCAGCCACAGTTCCCCGTCAGGTAGCCAATGCCCATACCTTGTTTAATGTTATTAATACTGTTGTGTTCCTACCTTTTTTAAAACAGTTTGTTGCACTGGTAACCCGTCTTGTTCCCGGGGAAGAAGCTGCCCTCGAGATGGGGCCCAAATATTTGGATAAACGTATTCTTCTTACACCCGATATTGCTCTGAGCGGCGTTCGCCAGGAATGTTTGCGCATGGCTAACCTGGTGCGTGAAATGGTCAATGAGGCGATGTCGCTCTTTGTAAAAGAGGACAAGAAAGTGGAGCAGCAGGTCCTGCAAAAAGAGGAACTTGTGGATAGTTTGGAAAAAGAAATAACTGTTTATTTGGCAGACTTGGCGCAGCGTTCATTGACAAAAGCGCAGTCTCGGGAGTTATCATCATTAATGCACGTTGTTAATGACTTGGAACGCATTGGTGATCATGCCAGGAACCTCGTACAGCTGGCCGAGCAAAAAAACGAAGAGCGTTTAATTTTTTCTGATCAGGCAACGGCTGAAATGCAGGAAATGCATGAAAAAGTGGACGAAATGATATCAATGGCAATTACGGCATTTGGTAATTGGGATATAATTTTAGCGGGGCAAGTTGTTGATCAGGACGATGTGGTGGACAGATTAGAACAATCTTTACGCAAATCCCATATTGGCCGTATTAATGAGCAGATATGTCTTCCCGCAAGCGGAATAATTTTTCTGGATATCATCAGTAATTTAGAGAGAATTGCTGACCATGCCACCAATTTAGCGCAAGTTGTCCTAGGGGATTTCTAAATTATTCTTCGCTGCAGCACTTGCATTCTTGCCGGGAATATACTATAATAACATTTGTGTCGGGGCGTGGCGCAGCTTGGTAGCGCGCTTGACTGGGGGTCAAGAGGTCGCAGGTTCAAATCCTGTCGCTCCGACCATTAAGAAGCAAGCAACCACGGGGCTTTATAGCTCCCGTGGTTTTTTTAAATTTAGCTAAAGTATAAGTTCGCATACATTAGCAACAGATAAGTACCAGGGTTATTACTTTAGTACTTTTAGAAATATGAATGGATCTTGTAGATCAGATCATAGAACAGTATGAACTGATAGAGAGCCTAGAAGCTAAAAACTTCTAGGCTTTTTGTTAATAAGGTTTCTACCTTATTGAATTTTTCCCTGCACAAATTGCTGATGCTATGAAGGTACTTTTTTCAAGCATAAGGATATAAACATTGGGAATATTTGCACAAAGTAGCTAATAAATATGGCAATAGAATTACTAAGCTGGCTAGACAACTATTCTATTTAGTAGAGTTATACAAGACATTTTATTTACTAGTCAGCAAAAGAAAAAAATGAAAGGAGTGTAGCTTATGGCTAAAAAACCGTTGAGTAAGGCACTAAAATATCTTTATGGTATTGGCGACTTTTTAGGTGATCTCAGTATGAGCCTTAGAACGTACTATTGGAGTTTTTTTATTACAACAGTAGTAGGAGTTCCATTGCCTCTTCAGGCTGCTTTTGCTCCGATAAGGTCGACTATAAGCTTAATTATGCAGCCATTTTACGGAATTATCCTTGACTCAATCAAACCGATGAAATGGGGCCGCTATCGTTCAATCTACCTTGTGTTTACTCCAATTTATGCTGTTTTAGTATGCATGAGTTGGGCATTTGGGCTTTTTATTAAGAATTATACTATATTAATGACAGTTATACTTATACAAGGGATTATTTTTAATATATTTTTCCAGATGCTATACACAGCAAATGTGGCGATAATTGGTGTCATTACTGATAATGATGCTGACAAAGCCCTTTTGGCTTCCCACAGGTGGGCGGCAATTAATTTGTGTAAAGTGGCGTTAGGCTTTATAGTGCCCCCGTTGCTGACTTTTTTTGGTGCAAGGCAAAGCAACCCGCAAATGCCTTATGTTACTGTGGCTGTTATACTTGCAAGTCTATCATTATTTGGTTATATGGTTCATTTTAAAATTACTGAGGGTTACGAAGAAACAGACAGTGTAGAAGAAAGTGATTCTAAGAAAAAGAAAGCAGCAGGTATTAAGGATATCTTCAAAGCAATATTTACTAATCCACCATTACTGGCGCTATTTTGCGGCAATATTTTCACTACTACTACTTCATTTACATTTACTACACTGGCAGTATATTACTACAATTATGTTGTGGACTTACCAGAAATGATGGCATTTTATTTAACAGCTACAAATTTCTTTGCTGTTGCCGGTTCACTCTTGTCCTCAGCGCTAACAAAAAGATTTCCATTGAAGACAGTTTCGGTCTCAGCTCTTTTAGGGGGTGTTATTTGTCTGGCAATTGCTAGGGTGTTTGCTTATAACGCCTTAGGCTTTACTATTGCTATTTGTTTCTTCCAGTTTTGTGCGGCAACGAACTATCCCTGCTTTATTACAATGTATACAAACTGTGCCCTTTATGCTGAATGGAAAACGGGCACGAAGGCAACGGCAGCAATTGTTGGTGTATCCAATTTGCCTGTTACCATTTCAGGGACCATCAATGGTATATTAATTCCTCTGGCATTAAATGCTGTTGGTTTTGATGCTTCTCTGGAGATACTACCCCCAACCGTCAAAACTGGAATTGCAAACCTCGTAACTCTATTGCCTTTGTCGTATTATGTGATGGCTTTTATAATTATTGCTTTTGTCTTTAAACTTTCGCAGGAAACAATGCAAAAGATTATTGCGGAACTTGATGCTAGAAAACAAGCTGCAAATTAGGGAAAAGCAAAAGTGGTAAAATTGTTAACCGCAGCCTAAAAGTCCTTTAACTAAAAAGTTAAGGGACTTTTTACTAGTAACGATAGATAAAAATCTTAGAATATTTATTTTCCCTACATAATAGTATAGCTATAGGTTGGCCAATTTCAGGTAGCATACTACATTTTGCTGAGCTCAAAGAAGTTCTGCAAAAGCCTGTATTTAAAAAATTAATGGGAGAGAATTATGGCTAAAGAAATCAGCAATTTAGTGAAGAGAATTTGGGGTATAGCGGAGTTTGGCGAAGGTTTTATGACAAGTGTTTCAAACCTGTATTTTGCAGTTTTTCTAACAGATATTGCACGTCTCCCTCTTGGTTACGTCAGCGTAATTTTAATGTTAACAAGTATAGCTGATTTTATAATTGCACCACTCTGTGGAGGTATAATTGATGGAACAGCTCCCATGAGATGGGGAAAATTACGCTCATGGCTTTTAATTTGCCCACCAATCGTTCTTTTTACCGGTACGATGCAATTCATCGTGCTACCAAATGCTTTGTTAAATACAATTGTAATTATTTTTGCTTTTATAGTGCGAATTACTGCCTTTAATATTCAGGTCTCGGCCAATTATGCACTGGTTCCGTTTATGGCAGCTAATGACAAAGATCGTGCCTTATTAAGCTCCAATAGAATGACGGGTTCAAATATTGGCAGACTTATAGCCGGTTATGCTGCACCCCTTACGCTTGCATTTTTTGTAAGCAAAATAGGCGATTATGGCTATATGGCTTTGACCTTTAGCTTTAGTGTCATGCTAGTAATCGGATATCTTGTACACTTTGCTTTATCAAAAGATTATGAAACTGGCGAAGTAATAAAACAAGAAAAAAGAGTAACTATAAGGCAAATGCTGACAGCACTCCGGACGAATCCTGATTTGGCAGGTCTAATGTTATCAGATATGACAAGTACCCTGGGATCTTTTCTACTGCCTTCTCTGGTAGTCTATTTTTACAATCATGTTATTAGAGAGCCAACTCTGGTTGCACGACATATGTTACTTGTTGGTATTGGTGGAATGTGCGGTGCCTATATTTCAAGATATCTTGGTAAGAAATTTCATGCGAGAACGGTTTGCTTAACGCTTTATCCACTTATATCGGCGTTGTTGTTTTCTACCAGATTTTTTGCATATAATCCCTTGATTTTTATGCTTATCAATACGGCTATGCAGTTTTGTATTGGAATGACGCAACCTTTGGAAGGAATGCTTTACATGGATATTGCAGATTACAGTGAGTGGAAAACTGGCGTAAATACCACTGCATTTATTATGGGGTTAAATAATGTACCTATTAAGGTAGCAGTAATTGTGAAAAACGTTATCCTTTCAGCCATGTTAGTAGCAGTTGGCTATACAGCCGGGGAAACCTCCACTCCCGAGTTACAGCAGGGGATTATCAATGCTTATTCAATAGTACCTGCGATTATTCCGATGATAGGTTTTATTTCTTTAAAATTCTGTTATAAACTAACACCACAAATGATGTTAGAAGTACGTAAAAAAACTAACCGTTTTAAATAAAATACTTTGCAGTGAGGAGGTTGGAAAAATGTCGGAGATTAAATCGGAGGCTTATCCTACCAGGGAAAGCGTTATTAAAATTTACAATCTCGATAAAAATGAACAGGTTTACTTGGCAGATTACTTATTACAGATAGAAAGGATGGCCTTTGAAATTCAGAGGCGTTTAGTTTAAGTTGCTTAAAGTAAGTTATTTATATTGAAAGGAAGACGTTTATGGGACTAAAAGAATTTAGAGAACAACTATTTCTAGATATGGCAGAGGGTAAAATACCCAAGAGGGTACCGGTGTACATGTCTTTTGAATCTTCTTATCCTCTTTTGTACGCAGGCTATAATTTAGCTGTAGATCAGTATAACTTTGATTTAGTTTATGATGCTTTAGATAAAACTATAGCAGACTTTATTACCGATAATCTGCCGGCTGCGGTTGGGACACCAGCTTTACTTAATAAAATATATGGATCAAAGAAATTTATACCATCTGAGACAGGTTTTATACAGCATCCAAATATCTGCTCCATGAAAGCTGAAGAATATGATGAGTTGATTGCTGATCCTTATAAATTCATTATCGAGAAAGTGAGTCCCAGAACATACACTAATATGTCGCCTGAAAAAAGAGGAATGACTTTATTTAAAGCGCAACTTGCTCAACAGTTTATAGCTTTAAAAACTGCTGGGATGACGCAAAGATTGGCAGAAAAACATCAGCGCTCACTTGCTTGTCCCATGGTTGGCAGTGCAACTGCCCCATTTGATTATATAGGTGATAATTTACGCTCATTTACAGCTTGTTTAAGCGATATAAAACGTTACCCCGCCAAGGTATTGGAAGCCGTAGATGTAATTACTGAAATACAGATTAGAAATCTTGATCAACTACCAAAGCCTATTCCAAAAGGGGCTAAGGTATTTTCAGCTTTACATATGCCAACATTTATGAGTACGAAAGATTTTGAGAAGTTCTGGTGGCCGTCCTATCTCAAACTTTCTAATGCCATTGCTGAGCGTGGTTATACGCATCTAATGTTTTGTGAAGACGACTGGAACAGATTTGCCGATCATCTACAGGACTTGCCAAAAGGGTGTTTGATTTGTTTTGAATATATGGATCCAAAACTGGCAAAAGGGAAATTGGGTAAGGATCATATCTTGGCAGGTTTTTTCCCGCTAAATAGTTTTGCCACAAAATCTCCGGCTGAATGTGTTGATGAAGCTAAAGCGATTCTGGATATTATGGCTCCAGGCGGCAATTACATGTTTAGAACTGATAAAGCTCCGATCCTCAAAAGTGATATTAATATGGAAGCATATAGGGCTGTGGCAGAGTACGTGATGAATAACACCTATTATTATTAATAAATGTTTATGATATTTGTGTTCCTATGCCCATTTTAATAGTTTACGGCGCTATAACCGTGCCATAAGCTGAAGTTGGCAGAGGAAAATCAAATAAATAAAACTGGAGGAGTGTGTTATGGAAAGTTTACAGCAGGAAAGAAACCAGCTAATGTTTGATCTTTGGGAAGGGAAAAGGCCCAAAAGAGTACCGGTTACGGCTGGAGTAAGTCTGGAATATGCATTGCAGTATAAGGGTTATTCCCTGCTTAGAGAGTTGTATAGTCCACGTCATTGTTTTGAGGTTGCAGAAGAGATGGCAAAGCTTATAAACACTGATAACCTTCCAACAGCGCCTGAAACTAGAGCAGCAATTTTTCGTTATTCTATGAATAAATTTATGACTCCTGGCAGAGATGGCTTTTTTCAGCATCCAAATTTTTCGCCCATGAAAGTTGAAGAATATCCTGAGCTAATTAAGGATCCATTTGCCTATTGGACAAAGGTTATCAGACCAAGATTTTTAGGCATAATTGCAGAGGATAAAGAGTATGGTCATTTAAGATTAGAAATGGCGCACCGTGTAGTAGATGCTAAATACGCTGGAATGGGTAGTCCTGAGCTTATTGAAAAGTATGAACGCATTAACAACCAGGTAATTGTCCTATTATCGATGACTCCTTTCGACTATATAGCAGACTATTTTAGAAACTTTACAGGAATTCTTATTGATATCAGAAAAAATCCTGGCTGGGTGTTGGAAGCTTGTGAGGCAATGCTTGGATTTTTAGATGGGTCACTGAAAAGAATTAAAAAAACACCTGAAAAACTAAATCTAGTTAGTTTGCCGCTACATATGCCTCCTTTTATGAAGCCTAAAGATTATGAAAAGTTTTACTTTCCGACTTTTCAAAAATTGATTCAAATGATACAGGATTATGGTTTGCAGCCCACTATTTATTGTGAAGAAAACTGGGATCCACATCTTGATTCCCTAAATGATTTGCCTGGTAGGGTTCTAATTGGTTTTGAAAAGTCTAATCCCAAATTAGTAATGGAGAAACTTAATAAACGCCATATAATGCGTAATTTCTTCGATGCTCATATGTTACGTACAGCCACACCTGATCAAGTTCGGGATGAAGTTAAAAAACTGCTTGATATTGTTGCCGTCAATGGAAATTATATCTTTGCTCCCAGTAAACAGCCCCTCTATTTAAGTGATGCAAAAATTGAGAATATAATTGCTATGGTTGAAGCTGTATTGGAATATGGTGTCTATTGAGATTATCAAAGATAAAGGAGAGTGAAATCAGATGGCTGGCAGAAAATTAGTTTTGACAGAAGAAGAATTAATTGAAAAGTATAACCTGTCAGAGGATGAGCAGGTTTATTTGCTTCCCATTATGGTAGAAATAGAGAATGCGGTTAGAAGGCATTTTATAAGGCCACAGTAAGTTAATAATCTCACAAGGAGGTATTTAAAGTGATAGAGTACAAGACTAAGCTATATAAAACCGACGAAGATATTATAAAAGAATATAATCTGATAGAAGAAGAATTAGATTATTTGCTTCCGGCACTAAGAAAGATTGAAGACCAGGTATTTAGCATACTTATACGTTTGTAGAAGGAGATGAAATTAAATATGGAAAATATTATTGTCGCAGAAAGAAACCAGTTATTTCTTGATCAGTGGGAAGGACGCATACCCAAGCGTGTGCCAATCACTCAGCAGGTAGATACAGCGTGTGCAATTGAACTAAAAGGTTATTCTTTGTTGCGTGAACAGTACAGCCCGGAAAAGGTTCTAGAGGCTATTGATTATACCACATCTTTGATAGATTCGGATATTATCCCTGTTTCCATAGCACAAAACCCTGTTTATTTGCGTGTTATGGGTTCTCACAAATTTAGTTTGGGCAGTGATGGGTATATTCAGCATGCCAATATTTGCAGTATGAGAGATGATGAATATAAAGAATATACAGAGGATATATATTATTTTAACGCTACTAAAGGTGTTGACAGACTGTATGATAATCTTACTTTAACTGGTAATAAAGAAATAAGCGCTATGCAAAACGCTACAGTTTTATTAAAAGGCCTGTTTGCCCAGCAGAACTACAACCAGGTTTTTATCCCTGGTAGACAGGCAATTATTAAAAAGTACAACCGTTCTACATGGGATCTTTATAATGCCATTGCCTGTGCACCGTTTGATACACTGGCAGACTTTAACCGATCTTTTACCGAGGTGTTGAAAGATATTCGCCGTAGGCCACAGGAAGTTTTAGATGCAGTTGAAGCTTTAACAGAATACGAAATACAAAGGATTGATCGATCTACACCAGCAGAGAAAGGCAAAAGGGTCTTCTTTGCTTTGCATATGGCAACCTTTATGCGTCCGAAAGATGTGGAAAAGTTTTACTGGCCGAGTTTTATGAAAGTTATTGAGTATACCCAAAAAACCGGAAGAGGTATATATGTGTTCTGTGAAGAAAACTGGAATTCCTTTTTAGATATGGTGGCAGAACTACCAGAAGGAACGCTGATTAGATTTGAAAAAACAGATCCTAAGCTTGCCAGGGAGAAATGTGGTATGAAACATATTTTTACAGGCTTCTTCCCCATGGAGGTTTATCGCAGTGGTACTGTGGAAGAAGCGATAGAAAAAACTAAGAAGTTCCTTGATATTGTGGCTCCCGGTGGTAAATATCAGTTTATGGCAGATAAATCACCATTGCGGGGTAGAGATGTTATTATTGAAAATATCCAGGCAGTTATAAAAACTGTTCAGGTCTATGGGGTTTACTAATTATTGCAAGAAAAAGAATGGCTTGTGATTACCGCAAGCCATTCTTTTTTCTTGAAACACTGAATCTATTTATTTAATGTTTTCCCCCTTACTGTCTCTTGCGTGGTAGGTTACTGTATGATACAGTATAGGCACAATAAAAATTAATATTCCATCTTAACAATTTATGTTTTAGGTTTTGAAATTATTCATAAAAGAGATGGCAAAAACTATTAATTAATTTATGGAACAACTAGGTAGAAAAAAGAGTCAAAATCTGTAGATTTATAAGTTAGGATTTTGTGCTAACCGTTTAAATGCAGCTATAGGGAGGAGTATTATGGTAAGGTCAAAACTTGACACAAAGTATAATTTTAAAAGAAGGCAAAGGAATAAGCGTATTTTACCAATATTCTTGGCAGTGTTGCTGATTACCGTCTTGGTGGGATATCTATACCGAGATAGCATATATGCTTATTGGGAAGCGGACAAGCTGCCGGTTCAGGAAATAGAGGAACAGAACGATCCTGAAGATGAGAAAATTGAGGAGGAAGAGATGGGAGCTGTAGAAGAAGTTGAGGAGGCAGAAGAGGAGGAAGAGACAGAAGAGCTACAGGAGCAAGCAGATAATAAAGCAGATAAAAAGGATCAAGCAGCTAGGGCTGATAAAAAAGATAAGGTAGATAAGAAGCCTTCTCTTTCTACAGAAGAAGATATCTTATATATAAAAGAGGGTAATTACCTTCTGGCTTTGGTGACAAAGCAAACATCGTTAGGTAATTACGCACCTACAGATTTAGTTACAATTCCGAAGGAAATGCGGCTTTATGATTATCAATATCAGCTGCGTGAAGAAGCATATCTACATTTGCGTGAAATGTGGGAAGCGGCAAAAACTGCCGGCTGTGAATTCTATGTAAATTCAGCTTACCGCAGTTATGAGGCGCAAAAAAGAATTTTTAATGATTATGCTGCCCGCCATGGTGAAGAAAAAGCCAACGAATTTAGTGCCCGCCCCGGTCAGTCTGAACACCAATTGGGGACAACTGTGGATTTGGCTATACCGGGCTATGCCCTTTCTGCGCAGTTTGGCAGCACTCCTCCCGGCCAATGGCTGAAAGAGAATTCTTATAAATATGGCTTTGTTATGAGTTATCCGGAAGGTTCTCAAGAAGTCACCGGCTATATTTATGAACCCTGGCATTTTCGCTATATTGGTGTTGAAAATGCTAAAAGATGGCATGAATCCGGTTTAGTGCTTTGTCAGTTTTTAGAACTGCAGCCGCAGCAATGGAAATAATAATTTGCGAAAAAATTGTTTGACAGATTTTTATCTTGCTGTTATGATAATAAGCAATTAAAATTGTATAAGCTAAAATCTTATCAAGAGTGGTGGAGGGACTGGCCCAATGAAATCACGGCAACCCCATTTTTTGGAAGGTGCCAATTCCTGCAGGGTTTTCCTGTAAGATAAGAAGAGTATAACTATAAAAGGACCTCTTCTTATTGTGTGTAAGAGGTCTTTCATTTTTGGACAATTTTACTGAACTTTAGGAGATGCAGGCAATGAAAAATAAAGAGCCCATTATTCGTTTGCTTAACTTAAGCAAAACTTTTCGTGGGGCAGATAATGAAGTTAAAGCTTTGGAAGATATAACACTGGATATATATGCCGGTGAGATTTTTGGCATCATTGGCATGAGCGGTGCCGGGAAAAGCACGCTGGTGCGCTGTATTAACTTCTTGGAAAAGCCTACTAAAGGGACCGTTATTTTTGATGGGCAGGATTTGTCTACCCTTACACGCAGTGAATTATACAAAGTAAGGCAGTCAATGGGAATGATTTTCCAGCAGTTTAATCTGCTGATGCAACGCACGGCGCTGGGCAATATTTGTTTTCCCCTGGAAATTGCCGGCTGGAAAAAGACAGAGGCCGAAGCACGTGCCAAAGAGTTGTTGGAACTTGTCGGCATGGCGGATAAAGCAGATGCCTATCCAGCTCAACTTTCGGGCGGGCAGCAGCAGCGCGTTGCTATAGCCAGGGCCCTTGCCACCAATCCCAAGGTACTGCTTTGCGATGAGGCTACCAGTGCTTTAGATCCGTCTACTACTCGCGGCGTGTTGACGTTACTAAAGGATATTAATAAGCGCTTGGGCATTACCATTGTGGTGATAACACACGAAATGAGTGTGATTGAGGAAATATGTCAAAGAGTTACGATTATTGATAATGGCCGTATTGCCGAGACGGGCAATGTAGAGGAGATTTTTACTAAACCGAAATCAGTGGCTGCAAGACGGCTGGTTTTTCCGGAAGATAAAAAAATAGAACAATTGATGGGCAGCCGCTGTTGCCGCATAGTTTTCGACGGGAATTCTTCCTTTGAGCCTATTATAGCAACCATGGTGCTTGAGTTTAGGCATACGGTTAATATTCTCTTTGCAGATACTAAAAACATAGACGGTCAGGCTTTTGGTCAGATTGTGATTCAGCTGCCTGAAGCAAAAAGTGTTGCCGACAGAATGATCGGGTATTTAAGGTCAAAGGGTCTGACTGTGGAGGAGGTGGATGGTTATGTTTAGTCCTGTAGTTATAAAAATGATAGTACGGGGGCTAGGGGAAACCCTATATATGACGTTATTGTCCACCGCTTTGGCTTATGTTTTAGGTCTGCCGCTGGGTGTTATCTTAGTTATTACTGAAAAAGACGGGTTGTGTCCCAATATCTATCTTAACAAGATCTTAAATGTCGTTATTAATCTAACACGTTCGGTGCCTTTTTTGATTTTGCTGGTTGCAGTACTTCCGCTTACAAGGGCCATTGTGGGCACGACCATCGGTTCTAGTGCAACCGTTGTACCTTTAGTTATTGCCGCTGCTCCTTTTATTGCCAGATTAGTGGAATCTTCACTGAAAGAAGTGGATATCGGTGTAATAGAAGCGGCACAGTCAATGGGTGCAAACCCTAAGGAGATAATCTATAAAGTTTTGCTGCCCGAAGCTCTGCCTTCCCTGATTGTCGGTGCCGCCATTGCTGTTACTACCATTCTTAGTTATTCAGCCATGGCCGGCTTTGTAGGTGGCGGTGGCCTTGGCACCATTGCAATTAATTACGGTTACCACCGTTACCAAAAAGACATTATGTTTATCACAGTGGCACTGCTGGTAATAGTTGTCCAGGTATTACAGGAAATAGGTATGAAGCTAGCCGCTGTTTTTGATAAAAGAAAATAGTATTAGGAGGGAAAAAGATGCGAAAAAAATGGATTCTTTTATTATGTGTACTACTGCTGGGGGCACTTTTTGTCGGCTGCGGAAATGGAGACAAAAAATCCGAGGGAAAGATTATTATTGGTGCAACACCAACTCCGCATGCGGAAATCCTGGAAGTTGCCAAAGATGTATTGGCTGAGAAAGGGTATGAGCTGGAAATTAGGGAGTTTACCGATTACCCCCAGATTAACCAAGCTCTGCACAGCGGTGATTTGGATGCTAATTATTTCCAGCATCAGCCTTATTTAGATGATTTTAATGCTGAAAATAACGCTGACTTGGTATCAATTGCCGCTATTCATTATGAACCGCTGGGAATCTATCCCGGTAAAACAAAAAGTCTGGCCGATTTGCAAAAAGGCGCAGTAGTGGCTGTCCCCAATGATACGACTAATGAAGCAAGAGCACTGCTTTTGCTGGCAGAACAAGGCCTGATAAAACTCGATACCAGTGCCGGTTTAAATACTACCATCAACCATATCACGGAAAACCCATTGGAATTAAAGATTGAAGAAATTGCAGCGGCGCAGCTACCCCGTGCCCTGCCCGATGTGGATATTGCCGTCATTAATGGTAATTATGCTATTCAAGCCGGACTGAACGCCGCAACAGACGCTTTGGCCAAAGAGGAGAAAGATTCCTTGGCAGCCACAACTTATGCAAATATCGTGGCAGTCCGTAAGGGAGATGAAAACCGGGAGGATCTGCAGGCTTTGGTGGAAGCCCTGCAAAGTGAAGAAGTAAAGCAATTTATAGAAGAAACATACAAAGGGGCTGTCATTCCTATTTTTTAAGATAAAATCAGTGTAAAATTTCAGAAAAATTATCTTGACCGGAAATAAGTAATATGGTAATATAACCTAAACCGTTGAAGAGGAAGTAAAACTACGTAGCGGTCCACAGCGAAGCGGGGATGGTGGAAGCCCGCCGGATGCAGACGTAGACAAATGGGCCTCTGAGGGCGGGGTGAACGAACCTCTGGTTCTAGTAGCTTCCGACGTCTTACCAGCGTTAACAGGTAGGGGTGTGTTGGCACTCTGTATGAGAGGATGTATTTTTATACATCAATCAAGGTGGCACCGCAGGTAGACGCCTGTCCTTGTTTTAAAGGACGGGCGTTTTTATTTGCTCCCCCTATCTTTTGTTCATATCCGCGGGTGAACAAAAGATTGCAGAGGAGCCAACAGCGAAAATAAAAACAGGAGGAATGAGAGGCATGAAACTAACAAAAAAGAAAGGAAGCTTATCTTTATTCTTCTTATTTTTGCTGCTGGCTGCATTGGTACTAACAGGATGTGCGGGTAATACAGGAGCTGATGAAGGAGGAGTAAAAAAGATCGGTATTATCCAGATTGTGGAGCACCCTTCCCTCAATACAATTCGGGAAGCAATAATTGCACAACTTGAACAAGAAGGATTTAAAGACGGAGAAAATATTGAAATTGATTACCAAAACGCGCAGGGTGAACCCAGTAATTTAAAAACCATAAGTCAGAAATTTGTTACCGGTGAATACGATTTAATTATTGCCATTGCGACACCTTCTGCCCAGGCCGTTGTGGGGGAAACAAAGGAAATTCCCATTATTTTTTCAGCCTGTACCGATCCCATCGGAGCAGGGATAGTTACGCAGCTGGAGCGGCCGGGGGGCAATGTAACGGGTACTTCCGATGCTGTCTCAGCGGAAAAAATTATGTCTTTGGCACTGCAGATAACTCCGGAGATAGAAAAAATCGGCGCTTTGTATAACAGTGGTGAAGCCAATTCGGTGGCCGTGATAAAGGAATTAAAAAGTTTCGCCCAGCAGCAAGGTTTGACTGTGGTGGATGCTACCGTCAGCAATACTTCGGAAGTGCAACAGGCGACTTTATCTTTGGTGGGTAAAGTTGAAGCCATTTTTATACCTATTGATAACACAGTGGCTTCCGCAATGCCGGTGGTGGCGGAAGTGGCAAGGCAAGCTAAACTTCCCGTCTATGTAGGGGCGGATTCAATGGTAAAAGACGGCGGTCTAGCCACATATGGCATTAATTATGAGACGCTGGGCCGGGAAACGGGAAAAATGGCTAGTCGAGTTTTGTCCGGCGCAAATCCCGGTGAAATTTCTGTACTAACGATTGAAGATGTTGAGATTTATATTAACCAGGAAACTGCTGAGCAAATAGGGATAGAGATTCCGGAAGAGATTTTAGCGGAAGCGAATATATTTTAAGATATGCAGGATGTAAGGGGATACACATGACTTATCTGGCAATCTTAGGTGCAGTTGAATTAGGATTAATTTATGCCGTCATGGCTTTAGGTGTATTTATTTCTTTTCGCACTTTAAATACGCCGGACCTTACTGTAGATGGAAGCTTTGTTCTAGGAGCCGCCGTTGCTGCTGTTATCTGCAGCGGCGGCGGCAATCCCTTTGCTGCACTGCTGGCAGCTTTTGCATTTGGAAGTTTAGCAGGAGCTGTTACGTCACTGCTGCACACTAAATTGGGTATACAGCCATTACTTTCCGGTATTTTGGTAATGTTGGCACTCTATTCTGTTAATTTGCGGGTAATGGGTGGTGCTCCAAATATTCATTTAATGAACAGCCCCTCTATCTTTAATTTATGGCAAGCCGGCCTTTTTGCCGGCAATGCCAAGCTAATTACGGCAATTTTGGTTATTTTAATAGTTTTTCTCTTCCTATATCTTTTTTTGCAAACCAGACTGGGTTTTGCTTTACGTGCTACTGGGGATAATGAAATCATGGTACGTGCTGCCGGTATCAATAGCAATGCAACCAAGTTGATTGGCTTGGCACTTTCCAATGGTTTGGTTGCCGCCTCCGGTGCCATGATTGCACAATACCAATCTTATGCAGATGTGGGGATGGGCATGGGCATGGTAGTGATGGGCTTGGCTTCTGTTATTATCGGGGAAGTGGTTTTTGGCGTAAAACCTCTGCTACGGCGCTTACTGGCTGTAGTATTAGGGTCTGTACTTTATCGCCTAATCATTGCCTTTGCCTTTTCACTGGGAATGCCGGCAACTGATTTAAAGTTGGTATCGGCCGTCATAGTTGCCGTAGCATTATCTTCCGGAGCCCTCAAAAGTGCTGTCTTGAAACAGAAGCAATAGCTGCCTTTTTAGGAGAGAGGGGATTAAAATGATCCAGATTGTTGAACTAACAAAAATATTTGATAAAGGGACAATTAATGAAAAAGTGGCGGTGGCTAATGTTAACCTTACTTTTGCAGCGGGCGAGTTTGTAACCATTATTGGTGGTAATGGTGCAGGCAAATCAACTTTGCTTAATTGTCTGGCCGGTAATTATGCCGTTGATAAGGGTATAATTAGATTGGATGGTAAAGATATTACCAATTTGCCGGAGTATAAGCGGGCGCGGTGGATAGGCAGGGTATTCCAGGATCCGTCCCTTGGTACGGCTTATGATATGACTATTGAAGAAAATCTGGCCATTGCCTACCACAAGAATAAAAGTAGAGGATTACAACCAGGGATTAGAAAGAAAGAAAGGCAATTTTTCCGGGAAAAGCTGGCTATGCTTGGTCTTGGTTTGGAAAACAGACTTAAAGATAAGGTGGGCTTGCTGTCGGGTGGGCAGCGGCAGGCATTGACACTACTGATGGCTACCATCGTAACTCCCAGGCTGCTGCTGCTGGACGAACATACGGCGGCTCTAGATCCGGTTACAGCCAAGAAAGTGCTGCAGTTGACAAGGAAGCTTGCGGAGAATAAAGAGATATGCACTTTGATGATTACCCATAATATGCAAGAAGCTCTTGACATTGGTACACGGACCATCATGATGCATAATGGTAGGGTTATTTTGGATATCAGCGGCGAAGAAAGAGAAAAAATGACGGTAGAAAAGTTAATGAGTCAATTTGAAAGAAAAAGCGGCAGCAGCTTGGCAAATGATAGAATGCTTTTGCTGTAATATTACCTATTTATGCTAATTATCGACAATAAATAGCAAATTGTTCAGTCTATACACTAAAAGTTTAGAAAAAAACAATTTTGGTGAAGGATTTAGGAAAAAGATGTTGAAAAGTAATATAGGCAATGGCCACTACAAGTCTATTCAGTAAAAGCTTTGAGGTTAAAGATTGTGAGAATTGGTAAGAGTATGAACAATAATGAGTTATAAGTTTATGCTCTTACTGGTTAAATAACTAACTGTTAAGGAGGATTTACGGTGGAGAACAACGCAATGCATGAACAATCAAAAAGGCGGAATCAGAACTTCGTCGATGTTTATGAAGGAAGAATTCCCAAAAGCATTCCCATCTCAATTGGGATCGACGGTGCCGCTGCTCTGGAATATGCAGGTAAAGACCTGCTGGTAGACCAGTACAGTGCCGAAGAAATTATCGAAGCAATGGATCATACCAACGGTCTTTTTGATACCGACACAGTTGTTGGTATGTCTAGCCGTTTGCCGTCTTTCTACAAAATTTTAGGTGCAGTCAACTATCAAATGGGCGCAGACGGTTATATGCAGCACCCGAACGTTCCCGGTATGGATGCCGAAGATTATGATGCCTTAATAGAAGATCCTGTCGCTGTTTGCTGGGAAAAAGTTGTGCCCAAGTTTTACAAAGAATTGGCAAAGCCTTTCCCTCACAATGTCATTGCAGCTTTAAAGTTCCAAGCCTCCAGACAGGCCATTATGTCTAAACTGGGTCCCGCTTCGAGAGAGATTGCTGTCAAGTATGGTAAAGTTACACAAAACTTTACAGGCGGCAGAACCAGAGCTCCCTATGACTTACTGGCTGATACATTCAGATCCTTTACCTATGTCAACGGCGATATCAGAAGAATGCCCGAAAAAGTTTTGGCAGCTGTTGAGGCCTTATATCCTTTATGTGTAAAAATGGGTATGCCCAAAGTTCCACCTTCTAAAACAGTCCGCGTCAGCATGGCATTGCACATGGCTACCTTTATGAGAGAGAAAGATTTTGCTAAGTTCTGGTGGCCGTCCTATAAGAGAATAGTTGAAGAATTTGTCAATGCCGGCTATGGTGTCTTTATGTTCTGTGAAGACAACTGGATGAGATATTTAGATTATCTCTATGACCTCCCCGCCGGTTGTGAAATGCAGTTTGAATATGGTGATGCCAAAGTTATTAAGGAGAAGCTGGGTAAAAAACATATTATCCAAGGCTTATTCCCCTCTACAGTTCTGCGCGTTGGTACTGTTGAGGAAGTTGAGCGTACAGCTAAGGAGTATATCGATATCCTAGCTCCCGGCGGTAATTACGTTTTCGGTATGGATAAGAGCATATTAAGGGCAGCTGACGCTAAAGTCGAAAATGTGCAGACTCTGTTAAAAACTGTGCATGAATATGGTCAATACTAGAGGGTAAGGAGGATTACTATGGAACTGAAATCTAAATATTATTCAACACTGGAAGAAAATCTGAAAAAGTACGATATCCCTGCAGAAGCTGCCGAGAAAGCATATGACAGCATTCAGGGTCCGGAAGAACTTTTATTCTCAATTCTCACCTTTTTGATTACCTAATAGATAAAATAAAGTGCTCTAAAGGCTGGCACCGTATAAACATAGGTGCCAGCCTTAAATTTTGTGTGATTATCATAAGGCTGGGTTACTTGTAAAACACACCGGTCAAAGCCGGAAGTAAAAAATTCCGTAAATTAACATATTAAGGCTTTCCTGCAATAAAATGCATGTGGAGGTCCTTTTTAATGGAGACTGCCGCAAAACGTTCATTTTGCATGATATCATACTTTTTTTGCGAAATGACAGCAAAATCTGAACATTGACAATTTTTATCATAAATGTTACGATCTAATAAGCACATCACCCAATAAAAGTAAATGCAGTAAAATATTATGTAAATGATGTTTTTTCGTGAGGAAACTATCTAAAACTTGCCCGCAACAGCCCTGTAGCCTGTGATGTGAAAAAAAGTACAGGGAGGTTGAAAAATGAGTGATGAGCAGCAAGTTAGAAGGGATAATTTAGTTCGCAATCTTTATTTCTTACCCCAATTCGGTGCATCCGGCACAATGGCGTTTTTCTCATCTTATCTTGGTATGCTACTAACTGATATTTATATGCTGCCGGTTGTTTTGGCCGGTGCACTGGAAGCTGTTCGTGGGGTCGTAAGCTGGATTGCCGGCCCCACCTATGGCCTGCTGATTGACCGTCTTACTTTTAAGCATGGAAAATATTGGCACTGGGTTATTATCGGTACGGTTATAGGTACGGGCGCCAATGCGCTGACCTTTATTTTGCCCTCATTGTCGGAAAATCCGCAAACTTTAGCTTTTCCCGTCTTTATTTTAGGGCTTTGCATGTCCATTTTTGGCGGAATGGGTACCGCTGCACTTACGGCCATTTATCCGCAGCTTACCACAGATCCGAAAGTAAGGTCCTATTTGGCTATTGGGCAAAAAATCGGCCGCGACGGCGGTAAAACCCTGTGGGGGTTGATTGTGCCGCCATTGTTGGTGTATTTTACAAGTCGTGGCGGTTCCGATGCTGCCGGTTGGGCTTCCATGGCCTATATCATTGGGATATTCAGCATTGGTATCAACATAATTTATGCATTAATCCTTAAGGGATCATCCATTGAGAAAAGGGCTGTAGCAGAAATTGATAAACCGGCTGCTGCAAAACAAAGAGTACCCCTTTCCCTTGTCTTTAAAACAGTTATCACAAATAAGGCTTTGCTTGCCATCTTCTCTTGTTTAACAATTCACAAGGTTTATTATTTCTTCCAGATACTAACAGCCTCTTATTATTTCCGCTATGTTATCGGCGATTTGGCAAGACTAGGTTTCTTTATGACCGCCTTTAACTTAAGTGCCGTGCTGGGGTCAATCTTTGGCGGTGCCGTCTGGATTAAAATCTTTAAAGATTCTAAAAGAAGCTTTGTGGCTGCCGGTGTGACGCATCTAATCTTCCTGGCAATTTTAACTGTTATAATCCGCAGTGCCTCTGTTACAGTTTTCTTGCTGCTTGTTGCATTAGCCAGCTTCTTTGCCGGTGTAATTGAAGCTTATTTGATGCCTCTGTTTGCAGCGGCGGCCGACTGGCATGCCTGGAAGACCGGTGAACGCTCTGATGGTTTGACCATGTCAACGTTTAATTTATCAGTGGTTTTAGGAAGCACACTTTCTACC
>JAAZIQ010000066.1 GCA_012800795.1 Bacillota bacterium | reverse complement strand
AGCAACCTTACTAGATCAGCTTTGCGAAAGTTAAATGAACGTTGTGTCGTGTAAATGATGTGAGGTTCAATAAAACCTAAAGTGTCTTGACACTATCTCCATATTGCCGGAAGCTTGACACCGAATATGTAAATATAATAAAATGGAGGAAAATATTTTAAAAGGGTGGAGAAATGTATATGGACGATAACCTAGGAGAAGAGGGCAGTAGCAAGGCACTATTAACATTAAAAGCAAAAATGTATTTAAAGTTATCCACAGCCATCTGATCCTCAGTATTTTGATAGCATGAGGGTTAGTTATGGCTTTTTGTTTTTTAAATACTAAATGGAGGTATAGACTTGATTAGCGAGCTTTTGCTTTTAATGGTGTTAATAGTGCTGAATGCATTTTTTGCGGCATCTGAAATAGCGTTAATATCTTTGAATGACAACAAAATTAAGCTTATGGCAGACGAAGGAAATAAAAAGGCCAAACTGCTAATGAAAATTTTAAGCGAACCGAGTAAGTTTCTGGCAACCATTCAAATAGGCATTACCTTTGCCGGTTTTCTGGCAAGTGCATTTGCAGCCGAAAGCTTTGCCGGACGGTTAGTAGATCTGATAAAAATTACGCAGGTACCGATTCCCGAAAATATTTTAAGAAATATCGCTGTTGTAGTCATTACAGTAATACTTTCTTATTTCACTCTTGTTTTAGGTGAATTGGTGCCAAAAAGATTGGCAATGAAAAAGGCCGAGCAAATTTCCTTTCTTGTCGTTTCACCTTTGAATTTTTTGTCTGCCGTCACATCGCCTTTTGTTAAATTGCTTACGGTATCGACAAATTTTATTGTGAAGCTCTTTGGTGTTGATCCAAATGTTGATGATGAGCAGGTTACAGAAGAAGAAATCCTTATGCTGGTGGATGTAGGCAAAGAAAAAGGCACAATCGATGAAGACGAAAAGGAAATGATAAATAATATATTTGACTTTGATAATAAAACAGTTTCAGAAGTAATGACTCACAGAACTGATATTGCCGGTATTCCTATTTCCTCTAGTTTAAAAGATATAGTTGACTTGATAAAAAGAAAAAAATACACAAGATTTCCTGTGTATGAAGATAATATTGATAATATTATTGGTGTTTTGAATGTTAAAGATTTAATACCGCTTCTAGATGTTAAAAATGAAGACTTCGATTTAAGGAAAATTATACGCAAGCCGTATTTTGTTCCTACATCTAAAAAAAATGATGAACTGTTTAAGGACTTACAAGCCAGCAAAACGCATATGGCGGTTGCAATTGATGAATATGGCGGTACTGCGGGAATAGTAACAATAGAAGATTTAGTAGAAGAGATAGTCGGCAATATATTTGATGAATATGACGAAGAAGAAAAGGAATTTGAAAAATTGGATGAAAACACTTTTATCATCAATGGTGCCACAAACCTGGAGCGTGTAAAAGAATTTCTAAAGGTTGATTTGCCTATAGAAGATTATGAAACATTAAGCGGCTTCTTAATTGGTCAATTGGGGAGGATTCCGGCAGAGGATGAAAATCCGATCATCGAGTTTGATGGCTTAGTTTTCAAAGTAGAAGAGATAGTGGAAAAAAGAATATCTAAAGTAAAAGCCTGTAAAGCATAAGCGTCTTAATTTTCTGCTTTATCATTTTCGGCTTATGGGGTTAAATTTTTCCCTAGGCCGTTTTTTTAAATCAGCAAAATAAAATATTAAAAATTTGTTGAAAGTTAAAAGTTATTTATAAGAATTCCTTGGAAATCATGGGTTTTTGGGCAATTGCTTGGAAAGTGAAGAACTTGATACCATCTCAACTTTTATGGTAATATTAAGTGAAGTAAAAACATGGTGCGTTAAATACCACTATGTTTTTTTTGCGAGGAGACGCTATTTGAGTAAAAACCAAAATAAAGATAAAAAGGTAATAAATAGCGAGGCACTGCGTGCCCTTGTTCATGTTTCGCAAATTGGCATAACCATGGCGGCATCTGTGTTGACCGGTGTTTTACTAGGCAGGTATTTAGACGGTTTATTAGGTACAACGCCTTGGTTGTTGTTGCTTTTTTCACTGTCAGGGGTAGGGGCTGCACTTAAGTCCTTACTCGATCTGACAAAAACATAATTGATAATTTACAATATTTTAAGGATGAGAATATTATGAGGCTGTCTGATTTAGCAAAAAGAATGGTTTCCACCATTCTAATCATAGCATTAATATGTGTCTTGGGTTCAGTAATTTATTACCGTTCTTTGGATTTTCTTCCCTTTATGTTTGGAGTCCTGATGGGCTCTGCTCTTAGTGTGGCTAAAGTCTTTCTTGTGGAGCATACTGTAGATAAAGCGCTCACAATGAATAAAAAGCTTGCGGGAAGTTATGTCGGTATTCAACATCTTTTGCGGCTTTTTCTTTCCGGAGTAGTGTTGTTTTTAGGTGCCATTGTGCCGCAGATTAGTTTATGGGGTGTATTTGCCGGCATCTTGGCTTTCCAGCTTGCGGTATTTAATATAAGATTTACTTTAAAAAATTGAATTTTTAAAATAGGGGGTGTTAGTTAGTGCTAAATATTAAGAATTTATGGGTTTTGAATATTGCCGGTATTGAAGTCTGGATAACCGAAACAATTGTTAACACCTGGTTGATTATGTTGTTTCTTATTATCCTTGCAGTTATTGCACGCATTAAACTTCGCAGCTTTAAGACAGTTCCTACTGGTTTCCAGAACGTTATAGAAATAGTTGTGGAGATGTTTGATAATTTTGCCGTTGGCACTTTAGGTGAAAAGCTTTCATATATTACCCCCTGGTATTTTATGGTGTTTACCTTTGTTCTTTTAAGCAGTTTATTCAGCATTTTTGGTATTAGAGCACCTACAGCAGATTTTGCCACTACCTTTGCACTGGCTTTGGTCACATTTGTGCTCATGCTTTTCGTGGGTTTTAGGCATCGAAGAGGTGCTTATCTAAAGAGCTTTTTTGAGCCTCATCCTGTTTTTTTCCCGTTGAATTTTATTGGCGAGTTGGCAAAACCTGTCTCATTAAGTTTCCGGCTTTTTGGTAATATGCTTTCCGGCACGATTATTTTAACGCTCTATTATAGATTGACGCCGCTCTTTGTCCAGATCGGCATTCCGGCACTATTGCATGCATTTTTTGATGTTGTAATCGGTGTTTTGCAAACCTATATATTCGTTATTATCAGCTTAAGTTATCTTAAGGGCGCCGCCGATTAATGCGTTTGATCGGTAATCTTTTTAAGTAGAAATTCTAAAGAAATAATGATGGGAGGAAATTATTATGCGAGAATTAGCAATTGCTATCGGGTTGATTCATATTGCAGCCGCCATTGCACTTCTTAATGGATTATTGACGACATTTGGGCAGGCCAGGGTAGCTTCTCAAGCCATAGAATCCATTGCCAGGCAGCCTGAAGCCGCTGATTCTATTAGAAGTATTATGTTTATCGGTTTAGCTTTATCTGAGACATCCGGTATTTACGGCCTCTTAATTGCCATCATTATGCTTTTTGCAAATCCGCTGGTAGATCTCTTAGTCAAATTGCTAAATTAGCTTGATTTATGTGTTTGAGGCAAGACAGAGGGAAGGAGGCCATTTGAATTGCATAGGGTAGTGTATTTAGCTCAAGCTGCACCTGAGGGCCGTGTTTTTGGGCTGGATTTTCAAACTCTGCTTCAGATAGGCATTCAATTACTGAATGCAATCATTCTCGCAGTTGCCTTAACTTTTATTCTTTATAAACCTGTTAAAGAATTTTTGCGCAAACGTACTGAGGGAATTCAAAGCAAGATAGTTGAGGCAGATGAAACTATGGCTAAAGCTAATGAGCTTATTGTTGAGTATGAAGAAAAATTAAAAAACATAGATAAAGAACGTGAGGAGATCCTTGAAACTGCTCGTCTTAAGGCTGCTGAAGAAAGTAAAATTATTTTGGAGGAAGCTAGGCGAGAAGCCTTTGAGATTAAGAAGCGTTCATTGGCCAGTGTTGCAGAAGATAAAGAACGTCTGAAGGAAGAAACACGTCTATACATTATTGAGCTTGCTTCCCTGATGGCTGAAAAGTTTATCAAGCAAAGCATAGACGCTGAGATTCAGGATAAACTTTTTGAAGAAGCATTGGCCCAGCTGGAGGAAACACCATGGCAAAATTAAAGGACCAATATGCTGATGCGCTTTTTGAAGTTTCAGAAGAAAATGGCACTTTGGAAAGGGATTTAAAGCAGGCGATTTTGATTAGGGATGTGCTTAAAAAAACTGATGTGCAGTCCTTTCTTTTGCATCGGCATGTGCCTGCTTCAGCCAAACGCCAACTTTTTCAGAAGGCTTTTTCAGAAAAGCTTGCTTGGCATCTGATGGGCTTTTTGTATCTTATGGTGCGCAATAATCGTGAATCATTGATTTTACCCACATTATCTGAATACATTGACCGTATAAATAGGCGCTTTGGTAAAATTGAGGCAAAGGTTGTTTCAGCCAAAGAACTTACGAAAGAGCAAATCGAGTCTATCCGTACCGCATTAGCCAAGAAAGTTAATATGCAAAGTGAGCAGGTGGAAATTGAAATCACAGTAGATCCAGATGTGATCGGCGGATTTTACGTACTAATGGATGGACGTATTTTTGATCGTACGGTAAGGTCAGATTTAAACAGGATGAAAGAACGTTTACGTTTAAAGAGAGAGGAAGTTGCGAATGAAAGTTAATCCTGATGAAGTAAGCAGAATAATAAAACAACAGATAGAGTCTTACTCATCAGAATTGGAATTTTCTGAAGTCGGTACTGTCATACAGGTTGGAGACGGAATTGCGCGTATTCATGGTTTGTATAGCGCCATGAGCGGCGAACTGCTAGAATTTGCCAATGGGATCTACGGCATGGCATTAAATCTGGATGAAGACAGTATTGGTGCTGTCATTTTAGGCTCTGATGCAGGTATCAAAGAAGGTGACCCCGTCAGACTAACCGGCAGAATGACGGAAGTGCCGGTGGGTGACGGGCTGCTGGGACGTGTTGTTAACGCACTGGGAGAACCGCTTGATGGTAAAGGAGCCATTGCGGCTGATGCTTACCGCAACATAGAGAGTCAGGCTCCCAGTGTGATTATGCGCCGTGCGGTGAATCAGCCGCTGCAGACCGGTATCAAGGCCATCGATGCTTTAGTGCCCATTGGAAAGGGTCAGCGGGAATTAATTATAGGTGACCGTGAAACGGGAAAGACTGCCATTGCAATTGATACAATCATTAACCAGAAAGACAAAGATGTCTATTGTGTCTATGTTGCCATTGGACAAAAGGCGTCAACTATGGCTCGCATAATAAAAGTATTGAACGAAACCGGTGCCATGGATTATACTACGGTAGTTATTGCTACGGCCAGTGATTCTGCACCGCTGCAGTACATTGCTCCCTATGCCGGCTGTGCTATTGCTGAAGAATGGATGTATAGGGGTAAGGATGTTCTTGTGGTTTACGATGATTTATCTAAGCATGCAGTGGCATACCGGGCTATTAGTTTGCTATTACGCCGTCCTCCGGGCCGTGAAGCTTATCCGGGGGATATCTTTTATTTGCATTCAAGACTATTGGAGCGTGCAGCCTGCTTAAGTGAAGAATATGGTGGCGGTACTTTGACAGCACTGCCTATTGTCGAGACACAAGCAGGTGATATCTCCGCTTATATTCCTACAAATATTATTTCCATTACGGACGGGCAGATTTATCTGGAATCAGACCTTTTCAATCATGGCGTTCGCCCGGCGATTAATCCCGGCTTTTCTGTTTCACGCGTGGGAGGAGCAGCTCAGATTCCTGCCATGAAAGAGCTGGCAGGACCTCTCCGGATTGAGTTTGCCCAATACAAGGAATTAGCTGCTTTTTCACAGTTTAGTTCTGATCTTACCCAGGATACTTTGGAACGCCTGAATCATGGCGAGCGTATTATGGAAGTCCTCAAACAACCGCAGTATAAACCTATGCCCGTTGAGGATCAGGTCTTAATCCTTTATGCTTTAAATAACAGACATTTAAAAGATATTAGCGTTGGGCGCATCCTAAAGTTTGAAAAAGACTTTATCAAGTATGTGGATAAGCATGCTGCTCATATTAAAGAAGAGATCAGGGAAAGCGGCAGAATCTCGAAAAAGCTCGAGAAAGAGATCGATGCTGTAATTAACGAGGTGAAAGAAAAGTATAACTACGGTTAAAGGGGGTGCTCCTCTGTGACTTCGATGAGAGATATTAAACAGAGAATAGCCAATGTTAGATCAACGGAACAAATTATTAAAGCCATGGATATGATTGCCTCCACTAAACTGCATAAGGCGAGGGCACAGTTGGAGGGTGTGCGTCCCATTTACCGTAAACTAAAAAGCGTTGTAGAAGAGTTGGGCAGGCAGGAGGAGGCCCAAGCACATATCTTTTTCCAAGAAAGGCCGGTAAGGAATTCTTTGTATATCATACTGACCAGTGACCGCGGCTTTGCTGGCGGCTATAATGCAAATATTGTCACAACAGCCATGGAGCATATGAGTCAGGGGAAAAATGAAAAAATACTCGTCGTAGGTTGGGAGGGGTACGAGTATTTTAAAAAAAGAAAAAAAAATATTATTCGCAAAATCACCGATGTATCAGATGCACAGGTGTATTACGGCACAGAAAGCATTGCCAATTGGGTGGAGAAGCTCTACTTATCTGGAGAAGTGGATGAAGTTTTTATTGCCTATACCCATTTTGAAAATATCTTAAACTATGAGCCCTGTGTGGAGAAATTGCTTCCTGTACCAATTGCTGCTGTAGATACGGGAGTTGCTAGAACTATTAGGAAATATGAACCGGATACACACACATTTATTGATCATATAATTCCATTTTACTTACACATGAATCTTTTTAGGGCAATTTCAGAATCACATACCAGTGAACAGGCAGCACGCATGGTCAGCATGGATGCGGCCGGAAAGAATGCCGAGAAGATGATTGAGGAACTGACCCGAATGTATAACCGTAAACGCCAGACAACCATTACGCAAGAGATTAGTGAAATTATAGGCAGTGTAAATATTTTGCATAAAGGTGGAGCGCATGAAAGCTAAAAATAGAGGTAAAATTATACAGATAATTGGCTCAGTTGTCGATATTCGCTTTGAGGATGAATTGCCTGCTTTATATAATGCCATTGAAATAGAATTCGGTAAGGAAACAATAGTTTTAGAGGTTATGCAGCATCTTGGAGACCACGTGGTACGCTGTATCTCCATGCATCCTACTGACGGCTTGAAGCGCGGCATGGAAGCCGTAGACACCGGTGCCCCAATTACGGTGCCAGTAGGTGAGGAAGTGTTAGGCCGTATGGTTAATGTTTTGGGCAATCCCATCGATGACAGACCGGCTATAAAAAGCAAAGAGCGCTGGTCCATTCATAGGGAGCCGCCTAAACTTACTGAGCAGATTGCTCATCCGGAGATACTGGTAACCGGTATTAAAGCCATTGACCTCCTTTGTCCTTTCTCTAAAGGTGGTAAAATTGGCTTATTCGGTGGTGCCGGAGTAGGGAAAACAGTCCTTATCATGGAGCTTATCAACAGTGTTGCTAAAGAACATGGTGGTTATTCTGTTTTTGTTGGCGTGGGCGAGCGTACCCGTGAGGGTAATGACCTTTACTATGATATGCTGAATTCCGGCGTTATTGAAAACACTGCCCTGGTTTTTGGGCAAATGAATGAACCTCCGGGAGTGAGAATGAGGGTTGGCCTCACGGGGCTGACTATGGCCGAATATTTCCGCGATGTAAAGCAGCAGGATGTCTTGCTTTTTATTGACAATATTTTTCGTTTTGTGCAAGCGGGCTCGGAAGTATCGGCTTTGCTGGGGCGTACACCGAGTGCGGTGGGCTACCAGCCGACTTTGGCTACGGAGATTGGTTTACTGCAGGAACGTATTACATCGACTCACTCCGGTTCGATTACTTCAGTACAGGCCATCTATGTGCCGGCAGACGATTTTACGGATCCGTCTACGGCCACAACATTTGCCCATTTAGATGCGGTGACCGTTTTATCAAGATCCATTGTTGAGCAGGGCATTTACCCTGCAGTTGATCCGCTGAGTTCTTCTTCCCGTATTTTAGAACCAAATATTGTTGGGGCAGAACATTACCGTGTTTCGCAGGCTGTGCGCAGTATACTGCAGCGTTATAAAGACCTTCAGGATATTGTGGCTATTTTGGGGATGGACGAATTGTCCGAAGATGACAAGCTCATCGTCAACAGGGCCAGAAAGATTCAGCGATTTTTGTCGCAACCCTTCTATGTGGCCGAGAAATTTACAGCTATTCCGGGTCGCTATGTCCCCCTCGAGGAAACAATCCGGGGCTTTAAGGAAATTATCGAAGGGCTTCACGATGAGATTCCGGAGGGCTTTTTCCTCAATGTAGGGACTATTGATGAGGTCGTCGAAAAATATAAGAACGCATAAGGGGTTAGTATGAGCCATCAAAGCAATTTAGTAAGTGATAATGACAACAAAATCAATCTTACCATAATTACACCACGTGGGGTTAAATTTGTCGAAAAGGCAGATATGCTTATTATGCGCTGTATCGACGGAGACTTGGGTGTACTTCCCGGGCATGAGCCGGTTTCGGCAGTGCTGGGTGATGGCATTTTGAGTATTTTTAATAATGGTGTTGAGAAAAAGCTTGCTGTATTTGGCGGAATAGTTGAGATAGAATACCAGACAGTGAATCTTCTAAGCACCATAGCCCAGCGTCCGGAAGAAATTGATCTGGAACGTGCTGAAAGGGATCGTCAGGAAGCAGAAGCTGCTCTCCAAGAAATCTCAGAAGAGCATCAAACCAGAAGATTGCAGGTTCTGCTGCATCGTTCTTTGGTGCGTATCGAAGTCAGCACCCACCGTGAAGAAGCCAAATATGCCGAAGATACCGTTAGGGACAGCAATGAATAATAATACAAATTAACGAATCTGCCGTAACGAAAAATATTTTAAGCGCAACCTCCATAGGAGGTTTTTTTTTGGAATGAGGTCTGTTTGCTTATCAAGGGAGGGTTAATGTGTCTCAAATTGCACAGCTACTACAGGAAGTTTTTTCCGAAAAAGATTTTTACCGCAAAATGTTGAAAATAGCTCTACCCATTATGTTGCAGAATTT
>JAAZIQ010000065.1 GCA_012800795.1 Bacillota bacterium | reverse complement strand
TAAGCTGTTTGGCTTAGCCGGTTTAATTTTTGCTGTGCCCTTCACTGCCATAATTCGCATTTTATTGAAAAATATTATTAATTTGGCTGCTAACCGCAGCTGATTTTCCCCTGATTGCGGATATTTCTCATTTATTGACATATATTATATTTCTCTTATATAATGGTCTTTGAGACAATTCAGGGAGGGTTTGGCATGCTGTCCAAAGATATCCGGTCTATTTTTTTAGATTTTTTCCGCGAGAAGGATCATCTGGTTTTACCCAGTTTTTCATTAATTCCTCAAAATGACCCCACTTTATTATTGATTGGTGCGGGCATGGCACCTTTGAAACCATATTTTACGGGAGAAAAGAAGCCTCCCCATCCACGTGTTGCCACTTGCCAGAAATGCGTGCGTACACCAGATATAGAACGTGTTGGCCGTACTGCACGTCACGCTACATTTTTTGAAATGCTGGGCAACTTTTCTTTTGGCGATTACTTTAAAGAGGAAGCTATTTTTTGGGCTTGGGAACTAGTAACAACAAGATATAAATTGTCTGAGGACAGGCTGTATGTCAGTATTTACCAGGATGATGATGAATCTTTTAATATTTGGCATAAAAAAATAGGATTACCACCTGAAAAAATATACCGCTTAGGTAAGGAAGATAATTTTTGGGAAATTGGTCAGGGACCATGTGGTCCATGTTCAGAAATATATTATGATCTGGGACCGGAGCACGGTTGTGGCCGTCCTAATTGTGCAGTCGGCTGTGACTGCGACCGTTTTCTTGAAGTTTGGAATTTGGTCTTTACCCAGTTTAATTGCACTGAAAACAATGAGTATGTGCCTTTAGCTCAGCGTAATATTGACACCGGTGCCGGGTTGGAGCGCCTGGCCATTGTTTTGCAAGGAGTAAGCAATTTTTTTGAAATAGACACAATAAAGCCTTTACTAAATCATTTTTGTAATGCAACGGGAGTTGGTTATGGGGAGGATGCGGAGAAAGATGTGTCTTTACGCATTCTTACGGAACACTTAAGAGGTATCTCCTTTATGGTGGGAGATGGGATTTTGCCCGGTAACGAAGGACGGGGCTATGTTTTGCGCCGTTTATTGCGGCGAGCAGTAAGACATGGCAAATTATTGGGTGTAAATGAGCCATTTCTTTATAAAGCCGTAGATTTGGTAGTTAAGGAATATGGTGAGTTTTATCCTGAATTGATAGAGGGACAGGCCTATATCGAAAAAGTAGTAAAACTAGAAGAGGAACGCTTCCATGAAACCCTGGAACAGGGGTTAAAAATATTGACGGAATTGATGGAAAATGCAGGAAGCAAAGGCATCCTTCCGGGTGAAGCCGCATTTAAACTTTATGATACTTATGGATTTCCCCTTGATTTAACAAAGGAGATTTTAGCCGAAAATAGTCTGCAATTAGATGAGGAAGGCTTTTATGCTGCGCTGGAGGCCCAGCGAAAGAGGGCGCGTAGTGCCCGTGTCGATAATAGCTTTGGTGGAAAAGACAATAGCTATCAGGGTATTGCTGCTTTGCAAAATGAATTTTGCGGTTATGCTGCGCTTACTGCTGAGAGTGAAGTGCTCGCTATTCTTAAAGATGGAAGATTAGTGGAGCAAGCTGCCGCAGGCGATGAAGTGGAAATTGTTTTGGCCAAAACTCCTTTTTACGGTGAGCGGGGCGGCCAGGTTGGTGACAGCGGGCAGCTTCTGGCACCAAATGTACAGGTAAAAATTACAGATACTATCATTACTCCTCAAGAGCAAATTGTACACCGCGGTAGGGTTACCGCTGGTGTACTGCAGAAGGGGGATATTGTGCAGGCTGTTGTGGCGCAGTCTGTGCGTAATGCTGTCTGCCGGAATCACACAGCTACCCACCTACTGCATAAAGCTCTACGCGACGTTTTAGGTACACATGTCAAGCAGGCAGGATCACTTGTTGCGCCGGATAGATTACGCTTTGATTTTACCCATTTAAATGCACTTACAAGTGAACAGCTACAGCAGGTTGAACAGCTGGTTAATGAGCGAATCTGGGACAATGCTCCTGTGCATGTAGATTTGGTTACCTTGGAAGAGGCCAGGGAAATGGGTGCGACTGCTCTCTTCGATGAAAAATATGGCGACTGGGTGCGCGTGGTCCGTGTGGGTGATTATAGTGTTGAGCTCTGTGGCGGAACTCACGTTAATAATGCCGGTGAAATTGGTGTGTTTAAAATTGTTTCCGAAGGCGGTATCGGAGCCGGTGTGCGCCGCATTGAAGCGCTTACCGGTGAAGGTGCATACAGGTGGTTTGCTAAACGCAATCAATTGTTGGAAGAGTCGGCTGCTCAGCTGAAAAGCACAGCAGAACAGCTGCCGGAAAAAATAAAGGCTTTGCTTACTGAACATAAACAATTACAGCGTGAGCAGCAGCGCTTATTATTAAAATTAGCAGGTATGGAAATAGACGGCTTGCTGGAGAAAGTTAGTGAAAAAAGCGGCGTGCCGGTGATTAGTGCTCAAGTAAGTGCTGGTAATATGGAAACACTGCGTGAAATGGCCGATCGCCTGAAAAATAAATTAGAATCAGGAATAATTGTGCTCGGTGCAGTGGCAGAAGGTAAAGTCTTATTAGTATGTGCCGTTACTCCGGACTTAGTAAAACAAGGTTACCATGCAGGAAAATTAGTGGGAGCAGTGGCAAAATTAACTGGCGGCGGCGGCGGTGGCCGACCAGACATGGCCCAGGCCGGTGGTAAAGAACCGGAGAATTTAGCGGCAGCGTTAGAAAAAGTTGACGAGTTGTTACAAAACCAGAAGAAATAAAAGGAAAAAATTGCTCCTGGCTAGAATAAATTACTAATGATCCTGCCGTTGGGGGTGAGGGTATGGAAAAACTAGATCAGACGATGATGTTTAAAAGGACAGCGGATGATGAAAAATATCAGGCACGTGATGTTTTTGCAGTAGTTTACGAAGCGCTTAAAGAAAAGGGCTATAATCCTATTAATCAAATTGTAGGTTATTTGCTCTCTGGCGATCCGGCATATATTACCAGCCATAAGAATGCTAGGGTACTTATTCGCAAGCTGGAACGTGATGAATTGCTGGAAGAACTGGTAGGATCATATTTAAAAAGACTTGATAACGAGGAATAGCGATGGAGTATCGTTTTTTGGGAAAGACGGGCATCCGTGTTTCCCGTCTTTGTTTTGGCACCTTAGTTCTTGGCCCCCTGCAAGCTAATTTAACTATAGCCGAGGGGGCAAAACTGTTGGAGAGGGCTTTTGCTTTAGGAGTTAACTTTTTAGATACTGCTGATCTATATGAAACTTATCCCTATATTAAAAGGGCTATTCGACATCTGAAGAAAAAGCCGGTTATTGCTTCAAAGTCCTATGACTATACACGGGCAGGCATGAAGGAAAGTCTGCAGCGTGCCCTGACGGAGATGGATATCCCCTATATAGATATTTTCATGCTGCATGAGCAGGAGTCGGCCCTAACCCTTAAAGGACATAGGGATGCCTTGGAATATTTGCTTGAAGCTAAAGCCGACGGACTCGTACGTGCTGTAGGTTTTTCCACTCATACCATAGCGGCGGTACGTGCGGCGCTGTCAATGCCGGAAATTGATGTGGTGCATCCGCTTATTAATAAAAGAGGCATTGGTATTCAGGATGGTACAGCAGCGGAAATGCTGGCTGCTATTCAACAGCTGCATCGGCAGGGTGTGGGTATTTTTGCCATGAAACCTCTAGGCGGAGGGCATATGATTCCTGAAAGCAATGAAGCTTTCCGTTTTGTCTTAGAGCAGCAATGTTTAGATGCCATTGCCGTGGGCATGGCATCGGTTGAAGAAATTGAATACAATTGTGCATTATTTGCCGGCCAAGCTGTGTCACCGGAAATGGGCGAGCGGCTGCGGCAGAAAAAAAGGAAATTAGTTGTACAGTACTGGTGCACCGGTTGCGGTTCTTGTATTGATTACTGTCCGCAAGGTGCACTGCAGCTGCAAAATGGAAGGGCTGTGGTGGATACTGACAGCTGTATTTTGTGTGGCTACTGTGGTGCCCACTGCCCTGATTTTTGTTTAAAGATTTATTAAAAAGAGGAAGCAAATGCGTATACTTGGCTTGGATGTAGGTGATCGTACAATTGGAATAGCTGTTAGCGATGAACTGGGCTGGACAGCCCAGGGAGTAGAAGTTATTCGCCGCTCTGAATGGGAAACCGATGTGCAAAGGATACGTGAACTTTGTGAACAATATAAAGTATCTTTGCTGGTTGTTGGATATCCTAAAAATATGGATGGGACGATTGGTCCCCGAGCAGAAATGGCGGCTAATTTTGCCAAACGCTTAGCTGCTGAATTGGACTTGCCGGTCAAGCTGTGGGATGAACGCCTGACAACCGTAGAAGCAGAGAGGATGCTTGTGTCGGCCGATGTGAGTCGCGCCAAACGACGCAAAGTTATAGATAAAATGGCGGCCGTTTTAATTCTGCAAAATTATTTACAGGCCCATTCAGGGAAAAGGGATAATAACAGGTAAATTTGTAAAGAATATAGGCATTTACTTAAGAGAAGGAAGAGGTGTATAATAAAATGGAAGAGATTCATGATGAGTTGATCACATTAGTTGATGAAGAGGGTCAGGAACACCAATTTATGGTATTGGATGTCATTATGGTCAATGAGCACAAATACGCAATAATGATTCCAGCCTTGACTGAAGCAGAAGCAGAAGAAATTAATGAAGACGAAGAAGAAACAGAAGCTGTCATTTTCCGCTTTGACGCTGATGAGGAAAATTTAATTTTAGTGGAAGATGAAGAGGAGTTTACAGCAGTAGCAGAGGAATGGGAAAAACTGGTCACGGAATATGAGGAGAATATGGCAGAGGAAGAATGAACACGGGGATACGGAGGAATTGAAATGAGCATGGGGAAAGCTCGACGGCTGATAGCAGGGGGCCTTATCTTGTTGGCAGTGGCTATCGGCTTGTTTGCTATCCAGTTAAATATCTGGCTAAAACCTGTGCCGGCGATGGCTGCGCAGGAGCCGGTTATGGTTACTATTCCTGCCGGCTCTTCCACCAGCGGCATTGCCAAAATTTTGGCAGAAAACGGGTTGATACGCCATGCCACAGTCTTTCGCTATTATGCCAAGTTTCGCGGCAAGGATCAAGGGTTACAGGCAGGAAATTATCTCTTTAATTATGGCATGACTATGGATGAAATTTTGCAAAAGCTGCTCGATGGAGATGTGTACAGGCCGACCATTACTGTTACCATTCCGGAAGGTTATACAGTAGAACAAATTGCGCGGCGTTTAGAAAATAGCGGTTTAGTAGACACTGAAAGGTTTTTGGAACTGGCAAAAAGCATGGCACCGGCCTTAGGTGAAGTGAAATCCAGCCAGCGTTACGCTCTGGAAGGATATCTTTTCCCTGACACCTATGAATTTGCCCTGGATGTGACTGAGGAGCAAATTATAGAGCGTATGCAAAATCGTTTAGCAGAGGTGCTGACGGAAGATTTGCGCCAGCGCGCCCAAGAGTTGGGTTTAAGTATTCATGAAGTAATAACACTTGCTTCTTTAGTGGAGCGGGAAGTACAAGTGGCATCTGAAAGGGAAATTGTGGCCGGCGTGCTTCACAACCGGTTAAAGAGAAAAATGCCACTGCAGCTTTGTGCTTCTGTCATTTATGCTCTCGGAGAGCACAAAACAGAAATTACTACGCAAGATACGCTGGTAGATTCACCATATAACACCTACCAAAACCTAGGTTTGCCTCCCGGCCCCATTGCTTCACCGGGAAAATCAGCCATTACGGCCGTACTGTATCCGGCTGATGTCGATTATCTCTATTATGTAGTGAAAGGTGACGGCAGCGGCGAACACTACTTTGGCCGCACACTGGCTGAACACGAAGCTAATATAGCCAGGTCGAAGCAAAATCAGAAAAATCTATAGCAGGCATAAAAATGAAGAAACTGGAACTTTTATCACCCGCAGGTGATTTGGAAAAACTGAAGATGGCTGTGCTTTATGGCGCCGATGCGGTTTATTTGTCCGGGAAGGAATTTGGCTTGCGTGCTTATGCCGGTAATTTCAGTGAAGAAGAGATGAGGGAAGGCATTGCCTTTGCCCACCGACACGGTGCCAAAGTTTATGTCACCGTTAACATATTCGCCACTAATAACGATATTGCCCAGCTACCGTCTTATTTGGAGAAACTGGCTTCCTTAGGCGTAGACGCCTTAATTGTTGCTGATCCAGGGGTGCTGGCAGTAGCTCGCGAAGTTGTTCCCTCTTTACCTTGTCATCTTAGCACACAGGCTAATACAACTAATTGGCGCAGTGCCCTGTTCTGGCAGGAGGCAGGTTGCTCTCGCATTATTTTAGCCCGTGAATTAAGTTTGGCTGAAATTGCTGAGATCAGAAGGCATACAGAACTGGAGCTGGAAGTATTTGTACATGGTGCTATGTGTTGGGCTTATTCCGGGCGCTGTTACTTGAGCCAGCATTTAACCGGGCGCAATGCCAACCGTGGCGAATGCGTTCAGGCTTGTCGCTGGCAGTATTATTTATTGTCAAACAGAGAGCCAGAACAGCCTATGGTCATTGAAGAGGATGAACGCGGAATTTATCTTTTAAATGCACGTGACCTATGTTTGTTAGACTATTTGGGCCAATTAGCAGCAGCGGGCGTAAATAGTTTTAAGATCGAGGGGCGAATGAAAAGTGTCTATTATGTGGCTACTGTCACTCGTGTCTATCGTCAGGCCATTGATGCTTATTGGGCTGATCCACATAACTTTACCGTGAAACAAGAGTGGCACGAGGAGCTGCATAAAATCAGCCACCGTCCCTATGCAGCCGGCTTTTTGCAGGGCAATCCGGGTTTAGCAGGGCAGGTAATTGATAGCTCTGATCAGGTTTCAAGTCATGAGTTTGTAGCTGTTGTTCAGTCTTACCAGGCTGCTGAAAAACGTGTAGTGGTGGAAATGCGCAACCGTTTTGCGGAAGGAGAACTGTTGGAAGTGATTGGCCCACACTCTCCTTGCCGGGAATTTGTGGTGCGCAATTTAAAAAATAGTAAAGGCGAAAAGATTAGAGAGGCCGTACGTGTACAGGAGCATGTTTCTTTTTCGTTGCCATTTGAAGTAGAAGGATATTCCATCATTAGACGGAAGAAGAAAAATTGCTAAGTGGTATAAAAAGAGACCCCGCTAGGCAAACTAATATTTTAAGTTTGCAGGCGGGGTGTTTTTATGCGCAGAGAGAAAAGGCAAATTAGAATTATGATGCTGCTGGGGTTATTTTGTTTGCTCTTATCTGCCTTAATCGGTCGCCTTTTTTATCTACAGATTATTAAAGGAAGTCAATATGCCGTGGCAGCATCTGCACAAAGGACTGGTAGCTATGTTTTTTCTTCAGGACGTGGGCAAATCCTTGATCGTGATGGTATTTCTCTGCATGCACAAATAGTGAACAGCTCTGATATTGTACTACAAAAACTGGCGCCTTATAATATTCCCCCGGAATTACTGTCAAAACTGGACATTAAGGAAGAAATACGCTATCATGACGGTTCCCTGGCTTCTCATGTTACAGGCTACATTCAGCGGCCAAGACAACCAATGCGGGCACAAAAGGGGCTTGCCGGACTGGAGCGTTCCTTCGATGCTGAATTGAGGGGCATGCCTTCTGCCATCGGTGTAATTCTGGATGGTAGAAGAAAAATGGTGCCCGGTTTGGGAATAAATCTCTGGGAGTATGAGCATTATCGTAGGCCTTACAGCGTGCAGACTACTATTGACAGAAGACTGCAGGAATGTGTGGAAGCTGTAGGAGGAAGGCTAATCGAAAAAGGAGCTGTGGTGCTGCTTGATCCCCGAAGTGGCGACATTTTGGCATTGGCTTCTTTTCCTCGCCTGCCGGTGGAAATACTATACCGCGGAACTACTGCAGAGGAACTGGAAGCGGTAGAAAAAAATAACCCTTATGTAAACAGGGCCATTATGCAGTACCCGACCGGTTCTGTATTTAAAGTTATTGTGGCGGCAGCTGCCTTGGAAGAAAATATTTCAGAGCCGGAACAAGCTTTTCTTTGCCAGGGTGCTTATGAAGTTGGTAACAGTACTATTCGCTGTTATGGCGGTACAAAACATGGCGTGCTAAATTTGCAGCAAGCCCTTGCCGTTTCTTGCAACGGCTATTTTGTTAATCTGGCAGAGCGTCTGGGTAAAGAAAAAATACTAGAGATGGCAGGCCGCTTTAAACTTGGGGAAACTACGAGACTGCCTCTTGGCAATGAAATGGCTGGTAATATCCCCACTGTGTCGGAGCTGGTGTACCCGGGTGATTTGGCCAATACAGCCATCGGTCAAGGGCTAATTGCTGCGACACCGGTTCAGTTGGCCCGCATGATGGCAATCATAATTAATGACGGACGTGATATTTATCCGCGTTTGGTTACAGCTATTATAGATAAAAACGGTAACAATGTACAAAAATATCCTGTACAATATGGCAGCAATGTAATTTCTTTTAGGGTGGCTAAACGGTTGCAGGCAATGTTAAGAACCGTAGTTACACATGGTTCAGCTCAAGCAGCAGATAGCAATCTTTACACGGCAGCCGGGAAATCCGGAACTGCCGAGACCGGCCGGGCCGGTATTAATCATTCTTGGTTTGCCGGCTACGTGGATATAAAGGGACACAAGCTTGTGGCGGTTGTTTTTGTTGAAGAATGGTCTGAGCATCAAGCCACGGCTTCCCGGATTTTTGGGCAAATTATGACAGAAGTCGCTCAACTTTACATAAAAAGCGAGTAAATTGTAACACAATCCCTGCTGTAAATGCATACAATAATAATGATTGACATTTTGGCAGGGGGTGCTTCTTTTTTGCTTCCAATCATTACGATTGTGGCGGCAGTCGCTCGGGGAATCACCTTACTTGTTTCTTACTTAAATAATAATTCATTCCCTCAGCCGCTTTCACCTGAGGAAGAGAAAATATATTTGCAAAGATTACATGAAGGTGACCCTGAAGCCCGCAGCGTTTTGATTGAGAGAAATCTGCGATTGGTGGCGCATGTTATTAAAAAATTTGAAAATACAGGCGAAGATCAGGAAGATCTTATTTCCATTGGAACAGTTGGTTTAATTAAAGCCATTGATTCTTTTAAAGGAAATAAAGGGACGCGTTTGGCAACTTATGCTGCCCGCTGTATTGAAAATGAGATTTTAATGCACATCCGTGTCATTACAAAAAGAAAAGCAGAAGTTTTACTTTATGATCCTATTGGCACGGACAAAGAAGGCAACGAAATTACTCTAAGCGACATTTTAGGGACAGATGCAGAAGAAGTTTTGGAAGAAGTAGATAAAAAGCTGCTTGAAGCTAAACTATACCAGGTGATAAGGGAACTAAAGAGCCGTGAAAGAACTGTGTTGGCGTTGCGCTTTGGTCTGCCGACGGGGCGTCGGAAAACACAAAAAGAAATAGCTAAAAGCCTCGGCATTTCCCGTTCTTATGTTTCGCGTATTGAGAAAAAGGTAATAGCCAAAATTGCCGAAGAATTCAAACAGGAAGGTGTTAAATGACAGGAAAAAGCTATCCTGTCATTTATTTTTTGTAATTTTGTCAAAACTAAGAAGCTCTAAAGTTTTTGACCTAAATGTGGTAAAATGAAAATAGATTATTGCGGAGGGATAAAGTTGGACGATAAACGAAAAGCAATATTAGCCGCTTGCCGACACTTGCTGGAGAAAAGCGGAACGGTAACCATCGATAAAGTGGCGGCGGCGGCAGGAGTTGCTAAGGGCACAGTCTATTTGTATTTTGAAAATAAACAAGAATTGGTTTTACAAACTTTTTTGTCTATTATTGAAGAAATTACCGAAATATTAGATAAAGCTGCTGATGCTGTAAAGGGGACAAGCAGGCAACGCCTGGCAGCCATGATGGATGCCCATTATACAGCTGTACATGGTAAAATGAAATTCTTGCAAAACTTGTTTGGGGAGGAGACGGAATCTTCGCGTCGCCCCATACAAGGACATACTTGGCAGCTAATTCAAGCTTTGGAGCAAGTGAAAAGCCGCTATGCTTCCGTCCTTAATGAAGGTATTGCACATGGGGAATTTCGCCCGCACAGAGTAGATATAGTGGCGGCAGCAATTTTAGCCATGATACATAATTTAAGTGCTGCGGATATTTTCCGACCCATGGAGAAGCAAGAGCAGGTGGTACCTGAATTATTGCAGTTGGTTTTGCAGGGTATTGTTAAATAAGGGGAAAGCGCCAGCCGTTTGCGGCTGGCATTTTTTTTGACTCAAAAAGGGCAGATGAATGACAAAAAACTGTTATAGCAATGACGTAGAAGCGTAACAATTCAGACGAAATATTGTATTTGAGGATAAAGAATGTTTATTTTCCCTTTGTTAGAGTTGGCACAATTATTGCAACAGTTTATTGGTGACAACATTTATATCAAAGGGGTGAATGATATGTCCGACAAATGTCAATTTTGGCAGGAATATGACTCTATTTCCGGCAGAATTTCTTACTGTGAACTAGCAGCTTTTAATCGACCTGTAAATCCACAATTTTTGGCTGAAATAGGCTGTACGGAAGAAAAAAGAAAAGAATGTCTAGGTAATATGGAACTAAATATCGGTATCGGCTCAGTCCCGACAGTTGAACCGGTTGTTTGCAATTCCCCCGCCGATATCGCGAAAAGCTGTGTCGGTGCAGCGGAGAAGAAAGCAGCCATTACTTCGACACCACTGAGGGTACTTGCTATTTTGGCCGGTGCCTATATCGCCATGGGCGGCGTTTTAAATACTGTTATTACCAATGATTTAGGTAATTATATCGGTGACGGGCTAACACGTTTGATTGGCGGAATGGTCTTTTCCTTGGGATTAATTCTGGTTATTCTTGGCGGTGCAGAACTTTTTACCGGTAACAATTTAGTAATGACTACAGGGCTTTTGGATGGAAAAGTTACTTTAAAACAAGTTTTATATAATTGGGTTAATGTTTATATTTTTAACTTCGTAGGTGCTGTGCTAGTAGCTTTATTAGTTTATTATTCAGGCATCTGGAAGTTTAATAACGGAAACGTTGGCCTGAAAGCACTTAATGCTGCTGTCGGTAAGGTTAATCTTTCTTTCACCGAAGCGTTAGTGCGCGGTATTCTCTGCAATTGGCTTGTATGTTTAGCGGTGTGGTTATCAATGGCAGGCAAAGATGCATTTGGTAAAATCCTTGGCATTATGGTTCCTGTCACAGCATTTGTGGCCATGGGTTTTGAGCACTCTGTAGCCAATATGTATTTTATTCCCATGGGGATTTTGCTTTCGGGGCAGGAAGCTTTAGTTGCTAACCTCAATCCTGCCGTTTTAGAAGGATTAAACTGGTCTGGTTTTCTGCTGAAAAATCTGCTTCCTGTGACCATTGGCAATATGATTGGCGGTATCTTCTTTGTTGCCACAGCCTATTGGAATGTCTATTTAAAACCGCGTACACCGGAGAAGAAAGGTTGGCGTATTCTGCATGGCTTATTCCAAAATAGGTTATAACTACATCGGGGAGGGGTGTTGCAGTGGAAAGTTTAATTAAGTGTCCTCATTGGCGTGAATATCAAGGCCTTAATGGCTGGGTGACATTTTGCAGCGCCGGGGCTTTCGCCAAGACATTAAATAGGGTAGAAGCGGAAAAGATTGGCTGCACACAAGAGCAGCGAGAAAAATGTAAGCGTATCATGGAATTTAATCTCGGTTATGCTCTACAGCCTGAAATCGTGGACGTTGAAGAAAAAACTTTAATTGATATAGAAAGGGTTCCGGAAGTGCCCGACCATGCGGCGGCGGGAAGGGATCTTGAAAAATATCCTGATTTGCTTACTGTTGCTATGGCGGCAGATTATTTAAACATTAGTGACAGTAAAATCTTGGCATTGATAAAAGACGGTTCTATCCCTGCCGTGCGCAGGGGAAATGAACTGTTGGTAGAAAAGGCAAAACTGGAAGAATGGTTAAAATGCACAGCTTAATCTAAATTTTTCTAAGGGTGTCCAGCAAGTTGGGCACCCTTACTCATCTTTGTTAAATTATGCAGCAATTGGCTTTCACCTACTATGGAGGAAATATATGCAATAATAAAGAATATAATGTATATGTTGGTAGCTTCAGTGAGGAGGAGTTTAATGTACATTAGCAAGTTTGTGACACCGGAAATTATTTTTGGTAAAGGCTCCCTTAATCAGGTGGGGGAATGCTGTCACCGGTTGGGTGCATCGCGGCTGTTTTTAGTTGCCGACAGTGGTGTTATGAAGTGTGGGTGGGTTGAGAAATGTTTACCGTTTATCGAAGAACTTTCACTGGAATATTATATTTGGTCAAATTTTTCAGCTAACCCCAAAGATTTCGAAATTGATGAAGGAACAGCATTATATTTAGAAAATCAATGTGATGCTGTTTTAGCCATTGGCGGCGGTAGTGCCATTGATGCAGCCAAAGCTGTTGCTATACTTGCCACAAACGGTGGTCGTATCCAGGATTATGAAGGTATTGATTTAATTCAAAAACCTTTGCCACCGCTGATTGTTGTACCTTCCACTGCAGGCTCCGGCTCTGAAGTTTCACAATTCTCTATTATTGCAGACAGTAAACGCAAACTGAAAATGACTATTATTTCCAAATCACTGGTGCCGGATATTGCTATTACAGATCCTCTAATTTTATCTACCGTAGACAGCAGAGTAACGGCCACTACCGGTATGGAGGCACTTTCCCATGCCATTGAGGCCTATTTATCGCTGGCAGCTACAGATTTGACAGATGTACATGCTCTGCACTCCATCAAATTAATATCTAAACATTTGCGGGCTTCTGTGGCCAGTCAGGTTAATGAAGAGGCTAAAGTAGCCATGGCCAAAGCTAGTTTGCAGGCAGGCATCGCCCTTTCCAATGCTGTCTTAGGGCTAACACATGCCATGACACACCAGGTTGGGGGTGTACTTGATCTGCCTATCGGAGAAATTAGTGCAGTTCTCTTACCATATGTTATGCGTTTTAATATGATAGCTTCTCTGGAAAAATTCGCAAATATAGCCAATGCCATGGGCGTAGATACCGGTCGTATGATGCCCCGTGATGCTGCGAAAAAAGCAATACAAATGGTGCAGGAACTGGCCCGGGATGTAGGTATTCCACAAGGGCTTTCTGCCCTCGGGTTGCCGCGGGAAATAATTCCGGAATTAAGTAAAAATGCCATGAAAGATGCCTGCTTCATTACTAATCCAAGGGATGTGGATGTGGAGGGCATCATGGAAATCTTTTACCAAGCACTATAATTTGGCTAAGGAGAAGGAAAATGGTTATTACAAATAAAGCCATGTTAATTGAAAAATTAACTGGTATTCATAGTTCAAAAAAGTCTTATTATGTAGAACTAAAACAAAAAATTAAAGAGTTATCAAAGAAAAATATTCAGTTAGAAATTATTAATCAACTGGCAAAAAGCATTGGCGTTGACATGTCTTTACATGAAGTAATAGAAAACTTTATTCCTAAGATGCAGACGCTTGTATTTTTTGAAATCCTTAGCTTATATATTGTACAAAGCAATGGTCAGGTTCGACAAGTAACTTTTTATCAAAACGAAAAGCAAGAAAAGAGAATCCAAGAAACAGTTATCAAGAAGGAGCAATTGCAGGGGGATAAGGAGGCAGAAAATAACATTCTCTTAAAGGATTTGTTTTATGTTTTGCAAGAACAAGAACCCTTAATGCACAGCGATTTGTCTGCTGACTTGCTTCCTGGGGAAGCCCACATAAAGAAACAGGCCAAACTTGCAAAGGTAATGATTCCTTTACTGGTTAAAGAGAAAACAATAGGGGTATTGGAGCTCATCAGCAGCCAAGATTTTGATCAGGAATGCCTTGCTTTTATTGAGCAGGTGGGTGATCAGTTGGCAGTTTGTCTGGAGAATATGCATTTGTATAATGAGGTTTGGCAGCATAAGCGAGAGTGGGAGGTTACTTTTTCAGCGGTAACTGATTTGCTTATTTTTATAAATAGCTCCTTTGAAATACAAAAAGTTAACCAAGCGGCAAAGGATTTCTTTACCCTTAAAGAGGAAGAAATAATTGGACAAAAATGCTATAAATTACTTTACGGCCGAAATAGTAAATGTAATCCCTGCCTGGGTGAGCAGGTAATGCATACGTCAAAAACTGCTTACACGCAAGCACGGACTCGTTATAATCGTATTCTCGATATTTACGTTTATCCCGCATCTACCGATGTGGAGAAACCTTATGGTGTTACTTATTATGCCAAGGATGTTACACGCATTGTTGATTCGATTAAGTTTGTTTCTCTGGGTGAAATGTCGGCCGGTGTGGCACATGAATTAAATAGTCCCCTTACAGCCATTGTGGGAAATTCCCAGCTTTTGTTACGCGAAACTGATCCCGACAGCCCCCATTATCAATTGGTAAAAGATATCCATTCCTGCGGTGTGCGCTGTCAGGGCATTATTCGCAACTTACTTACTTTTTCTCGTCAGGATGAACTTACCTTTGAATGGGTTCATTTAGATCAGGTATTTCAAAATGCTTACTCTCTTTTAGCTTATCAAATTGAGAAAAGTAAAATTAAGGTCAAACAAAATATAAAGGGACCGCTGCCTCCTGTTTTGGGCAATGCACAGGGCTTAGAGCAAATTATTGTTAACCTTCTCCTTAATGCCAAAGATGCCATAGAAGGTAAATATGGTCCGGTAGAGGCACAGGAGAAAGGAATAATAGAAGTCCGCACTCGGGTACAGCCAGGTAAATTTGTAGCTTTAGATGTGATAGATAACGGCTGTGGGATTGATGCAGCTACCATTCCTCATATTTTTGACCCCTTTTATACCAGTAAAAAGGTGGGAAAAGGCACAGGCCTGGGACTTTCGGTTAGTTTAGGTATTGCTCAATCTCACAATGGTTTAATTGACGTGGAAAGCACGCCGGGTGAGGGCAGCAGATTCAGCCTTATTTTGCCTATTACTAAAAATGAGTAAAGGCGGGGCGGTTTATAAAGGGGAGAGGTAAGAAATGCCTGCTACTGCACAGTTTTTAGTTGTTGATGATGATCAGGAGGTTTGTAACTTTTTTACTTATTTACTGAAAAGCAAAGGCTATCGTGTAGAAACAGCCAATACCGGCAGAGAAGCATTTGCCAAATTAAATGATTACCATTTTGATGCTGCTTTGGTTGATTTAAAGCTGCCGGACAGTGATGGCATTGCTATTTTAAAGCAGATTAAAAAACAACAGCCTGAATGTGAGGTAATTATAATCACCGGCTATTCTACTGTTAAATCAGCCATTGAAGCCATTCAGCACGGTGCTTTTGATTATGTGGAAAAGCCATTTGTCAATATTGAAGAAATGGAAAAATTAATTGAAAAAGCACTTAGTGTCCGGGCTCAACCTCCCGAGTCAATTATTGAAGAGGCAGGCTTAACTTTTATTGTCGGTTCAAATCCTAAAATGCGCCGCTTAGTTGTGGCGGCACAAAAGATTGCCAAAAAAAATATTACAGTTTTAATACAGGGTGAGACAGGATCAGGTAAAGAAGTACTGGCTCGTTATATTCACGCCATCAGCCATCGCAGTGACCGCCCATTTTTGGCCTGTAACTGTGGTGCTTTTAGTGAAACTTTGCTCGAGAGTGAGTTATTTGGACATGAAAAAGGTTCTTTTACCGGAGCCACTTCTAGGAAAAAAGGCATTTTTGAACTGGCACATAAAGGCACACTTTTTCTTGATGAAATTGATTCAGCTTCGCCGGCTATCCAGGTAAAACTGCTGAGAGTATTGGAAACGGGGGAATTTTTACGCGTAGGTGGAGAAACTATTTGTAAGGTTGATATGCGTGTGATTGCTGCCACCAATGCAAATTTAGCCTCCAAAGTTGAAGAGAGTTATTTCCGAGAAGATTTATTTTATCGGCTGGATGTGGCTTCTCTAGTTATTCCACCTTTAAGAGAAAGAATTGAGGATATACCTCTTTTCCTTAACCACTATTTAGAAGCGGAAAGTAAAATTAAAAACATTCCGGTAAAAAGATTTAGCGATGAGGCACTGGCAGTACTTAAGGAGCATTCCTGGCCGGGAAACATCCGCGAACTAAAAAACACAGTTTCGCAAGCGCTGCTATTAAGTTCCGGGCCGTTAATCACGGTGGCTGATTTGCCGGAGCGTGTTAGACCCAAAAAAACAACCCCTGTGACGAAGGAAATACAAACGGCTCTAGAAGATAAAAAGCAGAATGAGGACGCCAAACCGGCTGCTGTAGTTGAGCCGGTGCCGGTTTCAGATGAACGGTTGTCTATTCCCCAAAAGATAAAGCTGCAGCAGCAGCAGATAGACCTTTTAAAAATTTTGGCACAGTTTGAAGAAAAATTTTTAGAAACTCTGCGGATTGAAGAGGGTTTTGATTTTAACGGCTTTTATGAAAGTTTTAAAAACTGGAGCAGCGAGTTAAATAAAAAGATAATACAAAAGGCATTGGAAGAAACTTACGGCAATCAGGTCAAGGCGGCGGAGCTGCTGAATATTACACCAAGAGCGCTGCGCTATCATTTAAAAAAGTAGTTAAAGAAACCTGCCAAAGTGAGGCAGGTATTTTTATTTTTGATTATGTTGGCAGCATTTTTTAAGCATTTCATTTTTTAAAAGAATTATATTATTAATGGAGAAAGGAGGAAGGGGGGTAAGAAACGAATAAAATATAGGTATAGATGGGAAAGGAAGGTAGCTTATGATCGAATTAAGCAATGTTTCGAAAAGCTATAATAAGGGTGCAGTCAAAGCTGTTGATAATCTTAATCTAACAGTGCGCCCGGGAGAAATTTTCGGTTTTTTAGGTCCTAACGGTGCTGGCAAAACTACCACCATTAAAATGATGGTTGGTCTTTTGCGTAGTGATAGCGGTACCATTAAGATCAATGGTTATGATATTGAAAAAGAAGCTCTAATGGTTAAACGTTCCATTAGTTATGTGCCGGATAACCCGGATATTTATGAGAAGCTTTCCGGCCTAGAGTATCTTAATTTTTTAGCAGACGTTTACGGTGTGCCGGCGAAAGTGCGTCGCGAAAGAATGGAGCGTTTTCTTGCTCTTTTTGAAATGACGCATGCGGTAGGAGATTTAATTCAGAGTTATTCTCATGGTATGCGGCAAAAGATTGTACTTATTGGTGCCCTGCTGCATGAACCGGATGTATTTATTCTTGATGAGCCGATGGTGGGACTGGATCCTAAATCATCACACAATTTAAAAGAATATATGCGTGAGCACTGCAAACAGGGAAAAACAGTCTTTTTCTCCACTCATGTTTTGGAAGTGGCAGAAAAGCTTTGTGATCGTATCGGTATTATTAGCCATGGTCGACTTATTGCTTGTGGTACGGTTGAGGAATTAAAGAATCAGGCGCAAAGTGAGGGGTCATTGGAGAAAATTTTCCTGGAGCTGACGGAAGTATGAATCTGTTAAATATAATAAAACTGCAGCTAAATGTTACTTTTAATATATCTGCTTTTAAGTGGTATGCAAAACACGATAAAAAGAAAGTATTGGGAGCATTAGCACTTGCAGTAGTGCTTCTGGTTAGCTTAGCACCATCCTATTATTATTTCTATATCATTCTTGTTAAGGATGTCTTTCAGGGAGGGTATTCCCTGGGACAGCCGGAGTTTGTTTTTACGTTGGCAGCCGTTGCCGTTAGTTTAATGGTATTAATTTTTGGTATTGCTTTTGTCATGTCTACTTTCTATTTTTCTCAGGATTTATCATTTCTTATTGCTTTGCCTCTTTCACCATCTGAGGTAATCGGCGGCAAATTTGCCACTGTCCTGATACAGGAATATTTAACGGTTATTCCGCTGATGCTGCCCGTTATTATTATTTACGGTACCGGTGTTCGGGCCGGACTGTACTTTTGGCTTGCCGCTTTGATTGTTATGTTAATGTTGCCCGTAATTCCGCTGACCATTGTCTCTGGCGCTGTCATGTTTTTAATGCGTGTGACAAACCTTGGTAAGCGTAAAGACTTTTTGCGCATCGTTGGAATGAGCCTGATGATAGTAATCTTACTAGCTTTTAATTATTTTGTTACTAAGCTGGCTCCAATGTCGCAAGCAGAACTAATGAACTTAATTTTTGCCAGAGAAGGCTTGGCTCAACTAGTCTCCCGCTATTATCCTCCAGCCTTAATTTTAACGCGGGCTCTGACGGCCGGTGGTGCGGCAGCCATATTAAATTTATCGCTTTTTATTGTTCTGAACTTAGCCGGCTTGTTTGTTACACTTTTCTTAGCTGAACGCCTTTTTTACCGTGGTCTGATCGGCGGGGAAGAGATAAGCGCACGCAAAAGCATATCAAATGAACAGCTGGCCAGAAGGCTTGCCTACTCTTCTCATCCGGCATTGGCCATTGCGCAGCGTGAAATTAAAATTTTGCTGCGTACACCTATCTATATGTTTAACAGTGTGGGTGTGGTTTTAATAATGCCCCTTGCTATGGTGGTACCGTTATTGGGCGGAGAAGCAGTAGAGCCAATCCTCAATTTACTGCAAACGGTACAGTCACGTGTACTAATAAATTTGGGTGGTGCTGCAATAATTGGCTTTGTGGCCGCCTTTGCTCCTGCCGCTTCCAGCTCTTTTTCCCGCGAAGGAAAACAATTTTGGATCTCTCAGGTTATCCCGGTTGCTCCCCAAGTGCAAATAAATGGGAAAATTATTTACTCAATACTTTTGGCTCTATTGGCTGTTCCGCTAGTTTTTCTGCTTTCGGCCTTTGTTACGCACTGGAGTGCCGTGGAACTTCTCTTAGTTATTATTATTGGTTTGTGCATCAGCCTGCCTTCCATTACAATCGGCCTCTTAATTGATCTAATACGGCCATATCTTAACTGGGATAACCCGCAAAGAGCAATTAAGCAGAATGTAAATGTAGTTTTCGGCATGGTTGGTACGATGGCAACATACTTTCTGCTTTTTCAAGTTGCCAAATTTCTCTTTATGAACCAATATAGTGATTTTATGATATATGGCGGCGTAATATTAAGTTCATTAATATTGGGAGCGATTCCCTATTTCATCATGCAAAAGATTGCAGATCGGCGTTATCGGGAGATTATTTCCCCTTAAATATAAGTATAGCAGCTGCCGAGTAAACAAAGAGCTTATAATATTAATGGGAGCCTTCAGCCGAAGGCTTCTCCTTTTTCCCTTACCTGTGCTATAATGAAGAGTATCTATATTTTTGAGGTGAGCAATGAAATTATTACAACCAAATGAAATGGTTGATTCTATCTACGACATCAACCTGCAGAAACTTAAAGCAAAAGGTATTAAAGGCATTATTACCGATTTGGATAACACTCTTCTGGCTTGGGATTCAGCAGAAATCACGCCAACTGTGGAGCAATGGATAAAAGAGGTAAGGAAGGCCGGATTGAAAATTGCTATTGTTTCTAACAATTCCGCTGCACGGGTGCAGGAGTGTTCGGCTCAGTTAGGTGTGATTTGCATTGCTAAAGCCGTTAAGCCTCGCCGCGGAGCTTTTCGCAGTATTGCCACACAGTTTAATTTGGCCCCGGAAGAAATTGCAGTGATTGGTGATCAGCTTTTCACCGATGTCCTGGGCGGCAATCGCAGCGGTATGTATACTATTTTAGTTAATCCCATAAGCAAAAAAGAATTTATCGGTACAAAAGTAATGCGTTTAATAGAAAAAATATTTCTTCGACGTAAGTAAGGTGTATAAAGAGCTGCCTCTGGGTAAAAATACCCCTTGAGGTGGTATGCAGTGGAAAAATATTTGCAAAAACTAAAAGAAGCTTATCAGGAAGCAAAAAGGCAGCAGCCTACCAACTCTTCACTACAGGATATTACAATTAATACTAAAACCAGAGAGATATCTTTTCACTGGCAGAATGACGAAAAATAAGCCCTAGGCTTATTTTTTTTGAAAGGATTTTTTGGGGTGATGTCGAATAGTCTTTTGAGGTGAATGAAATGGAAATAAGTGGGATGACGCAGGTGCTTGGGTTATTTGGTGATCCTGTTTTATATTCCCTTTCACCTGCAATGCATAATGCAGCTTGCTCTTATTTGCAGCTACCTTATGTTTATATACCTTTTCGTGTGGAAAAAAATGATTTACCTGCTGCTGTAGCCGCTATCCGGGCGCTGAACATTAAGGGAGTGAATATTACTGTTCCCCATAAAGAAGCAGTAATTCCTTTTCTGGATCAATTGGATGAATCGGCCCGCCGCTGTGGCGCCGTTAACACCATTATCAATAATGACGGAGTGCTTACAGGTTATAATACCGATGGTGTTGGTTTTATTGATTCTCTCCGGGAAGCCGACTTTAATCCTGCAGGCAAAAAGGCAGTCATTTTGGGTGCAGGCGGTGCTGCCCGCGCTGTAGGTTCTGCATTGGTAGATAGCGGCGTTAAGGAGATTTTAATTATAAATCGTACCGTTGCTAAAGCGGAGCGTTTAGCGCGATTGCTGGACCAACATGTACGTTTTCAGCAGTTAATTCTTGGCAGCACATTGGAATTGGCAGATATAGATATAATCATTAACACATTGTCCATACCCTTTAAGGAGCAAGGAGAGTGGCTGTTAAACTTTACTTCGGCGCAAAGGACGCTTTTTTACGATCTTCGTTATGGTCAAATGCCCTCAGACTTTTTGACTTTTGCTAAGACTATTAATGCCCCTGCCCTTGATGGGTTGGGTATGCTGCTGCATCAGGGGGCTCGGGCCTTTTCCCTTTTTACCGGCAAAGAGGCTCCACTGGCAGTTATGCGCAGTGCTTTAGCCTTATAGGCAATATTACATTGATTAAAAAAAGCCTCTATTTTTGTCGAATATGCCAACAAAAATGTCGGAATATTTTGCGAATTATGTTTAAAAGTAGAAAATATGTGGTTATTTTTATGTGGAGATGATTAAAAAATGAGTTGTGCCGGAAGTAAACAATTGAAAATATTTACCTTGGGGCAGTTCACAGTGCTTTATGGGGAAAAAAATTAAATGAAGAAAGCAGCCGTTCTTATAAGCTTTGGGAGTTATTTAAATTCCTCCTTACTAATCGCGGCAAAGATGTCTTGGCAGAAACAATACCGGAAATGCTTTGGCCTGAGCGGGATTATGCGAATCCACGCAGAGCACTTCGTACAGCCATTTATCGTTTGCGGCACCTTTTTCCTGACGATGGCCGGGCAAGGATAGTCTTTTCACAAGGCTGTTACCGTTGGGAAGGAAAAGATAACGATTGGCTTGATACCGTGGAATTTACACGTTTACTGGAGCAAGCTTCATCTTGTATTGATAATGAAGAGAGCATCAATTATTTACAAAAAGCAATTGCACTATACCAAGGAGATTATTTGCCCGAAAGCGCTTACTGTGAATGGGCAATTCCCACAAGGCATTATTATCGGCGTCTTTATTTGGAAGCGGTACAGAAATTAATCAGTTTGTTGCAGAAACAGTATGCTCATCAGGAAATTATAAAAATATGTGAGAAGACTTTTGCTATCGAGCCTTTTGAAGAAGATATTCATCTTGCCTATTTAAAAAGTTTATTATCGTGTAAAAAAATTCAGCAGGCACGTGTCCATTATCAGTATGCCACTACTATGCTTTACAAAAATTTAGGGGTAAAGCCTTCGCCTGCTTTGCGTGCTGTTTACCAGCAAATACAGGCAGGAAATATTTTGGAAACGGCTGAAACAGATGGATTGCAGATTGAGCTGGCACAAACCAGTAAAACCCAGGGTGCTTTTTACTGTCAGTGGGATTTTTTCTGTAATCTTCTTAACCTGGAGCGCCGGCGCGCCGAAAGGACGGGACATCCCGTTATGCTGGTGTTATTAAAACTGGCTTGTGAAAACATTGATGAGGAATACCAAAGGGCGCAGAGGAGGTTTATTGATAGTTTAGTCAACAACTTACGTAAAGGTGATGTGGTATCGCAAAAAAATGAACATATTGCTCTTTTACTGCCGGGGTTAAACAATAAACAGGCAGAAACACTACTTGGCAGGATTAGGAAACAATGTTTCAGTCAATTAGGGCAGTATAAATTTACTTTAAAAATAAATATGGAAACGCTGTTGGCGGCGCAAAGCCGTTAACAGCGTTTTTTTTTTGCCCAAAACCTTTTGTAAAGTGAAAGCAAAATTCTACGCTTTTTTATTAAAAATTACATTTTCCAGTAAAATGTAATTCTATTGTGACCGAGTAGAAACTAAGATTTAACTCCTGCCTGCTATGATTTATTCGATGAAATAATCTGGCAAATATTAAAAGGAGCAAAACAATGGACAAGACCGTTCTGATTAAAAAAGAAAAAATTGCTGTTGCCGGAGTTACTTTCTTAGTACGTGTTCAATTTACTGAAAATAAAACTTGGCAGGGTACGGCCAAGTGGTTAGAAGGCAGGAAGACAAAGCATTATTGCAGCCTTTTGGAGCTGATTATGCTTATACAGGATGCCATTGCCCAAAACCAATCAGAAGTTAAATTCTAGGAAGATTAAAAACTCTTGTTCTATTTTCGAGGTTTAACAAAATATAATATACTAATTTGGCTTTGTCCATAGCTGGTGTTGAAGGGAGATAAAAAATGAACAAAGAGACTACAAAGAAAATGATTAGCAGAGCGCAAGTAGTTTGTGTGCTGTTTTTCTTAATATGTTTACTAATTGATATTCCCTTTACCAATGCTTACTTTTCAGCCCATAAGACGTCTGCCCCAATTATTGTTTTAGTTGAGGGAAAAAATGAAGCGCCGGCTGTTTCGCCGGCACAAGAAGATCAGGCAACAGATCTGGAAGAGGAGGAAGCAAAAACAGATGTCGCGGCAATTGAGATCGATGGGCCTGCTGAGATTGCAATCCCTCATTTGTTAGCTGAAGATCAGGTGGACCACATAAGTTTCCAGTATACAGCGATAGTGTTTAACGAACAAAAAGAAAAAATGAGTGATGAAAAAGTAAACTGGTCGCTGGCTGCTGCAACTCCCGGCGTTACGATCAGTGACGATGGAGTAGTAACCGTTACCAGTGAAGCAGTGCCCGGAAGCTGTCATATTTATGCTACTTCACAAACAAACGAGCAGGTGGCGGCTGCTTTAGAAGTGCTGCTAATACTTCCGCATACAGATTCTTCTGCAGAGCCGGTTGAAGCCGGCGAAGAAATTGCTAAAGATACGGAAGAAATCCTTCAATAAAAAACGCAAAGGGGAGTGGGGACATGGAGGGGACTGTACAAGTTGATACAACTGAAGTTAAAAAGCAGCAAGGTTTTTGGGTAAAACTATGGCAAATAACGGGCAATATTGCTTTTGCCATTTTGCTCTTAGTTATGATCTTTATAATGTTTTCTTTGGTGCAAAGTAGATTATTAAAAAGACCTCCCAGTATTGCAGGTTACCAAATGTATATTGTTCTAGGCGGCAGTATGAGCCCCACCTTTGAAGCCGGCAGCTTAGCATTTTTAAAGCCGGTATCACCCGCGGAGATTAAAGAGGGAGATATTATTACTTACCGCTCTCCCTTTGACCCGGACAATATTACCACCCACCGTGTGATGGAAGTACACTACGAAGATAATCAATATAGCTTTACAACCCGTGGCGATGCCAACGATGTGGATGATGCAAATCCCGTTTTGGCCGGTGATGTGATTGGTAAAGTTCACTTTACTATACCATATGCAGGGTATCTAATGAATTTTGGTCGCTCTAAATCGGGCCTTTTAGCTTTAGTCATTATTCCCGGTCTGCTCATAATCATTTTTGAAGTGCGAAATATATTCCATTATGCCGTTCTTTTGCAGGAAGAGAAGAAAAAAAAATCAACTCCTCACCCTGTGGAAACAGAACAGCAATCATAAACTTAAAGTTTTTACAGGCAGAAATTTTTAGGGAAAGGATGTTAGGCGATGAAGACAAGAGCAATACAAAGTATTATTATCATTTTTGCGCTGATTATGCTGCTTGTTGCCGGTACAACCATGGCTTACTTTACTGACAGCGACAGCGCCGGTGCAGTTGCCATGACTGCTGGTATACTTGATTTTGATATTCTGCCTGTAAAAATAGACGGCAAAACTGTCCCTTCTGAGCACATTACCTGGAAAGCCGGCACAAGTAAAACTTTCTGCTGGACATTTAAAAATACCGGGTCCAAAAAAATGATACTCAGAGCCAGACCCCTTATTGATGCAGAGATGCTGATTCCGGGAGATGAAACTGCTTGGGGAGAGGGACAGCGATTTAACCCTAAAGGTAATTGGGCGATGTATTTCAACTATGAAGTTGGTGCTCCCGAGTTGTCTGTACGTTTAATGGCCGGCCAACATTATCATGTGGGATACGTTAGAATCTGGACGGCAAAGGAAGAAGGATATATCTATGTTAAATATGACTTTTTCCCGGGTTTCTCCATGAGCGAATCGCATCTGTTTGTTGGAGATATGGAGGCTTTTAATGAAATAAAAGATAATCCTGCTCCGGGGCGATTACCGTTTAAATATGATGAAAAACGTGTGGCAGAGTACACGTATAAAATCAGTTTATCAGGTATATATTCGCATGGAGAATTAAAAGGAAAGAAATATGCATGGTCTGAAGGAGACCAGTTATATATAGCAGCCCATGCAGCAGAAGTGCCTAAGGAAGCTGGCAGTGTTGAAGCTGATATTAGCTGGGAACTGGCCGAGGGTTGTCCTTTTAAAGCAGCAGCTGATGAGGAAGGAATAACCTGGTGGTATTATTGCCAACCCATTTTGCCTAACGAAGAAATTACACTTTGCCTTATCGGTACTTTACCTAACAATGTACCGGACGGCTGCAAATACACAATCCAACTAATGGCGGAAGCACTGCAAGCTACCCATGGCGCCATTGATCTGTGGCCGCATCCCTGCCGCTAGGAAAGAGACCGGAAAGATTCTTAACATATTGTAAAAGATTGGGTGAAAGGGGTGGTTTTTGGCGTTGAGAGTGTAAAGATTCATGACCTGTCGGTGTTTGTTTGATAAAGGCAAACCTGCCGTGAGGCAGGGGCGCAAAGCCTACGGGCCTCTCTTTGAGGTGGCCGGACTGCCGAGGGGAAAATAATAATAAAAAAAGTAAAATCGGAGGGAAAAAATGAAAAGCAGAATTTTATTGAGTATGTTGGTTATCGCCCTGGCTGCCTTAATGATCGGCGGCGCCACCATGGCTTGGTTTACAGATTCGGCTGAAGCTGGACCGCAAGAGTTTACTGCCGGTACACTTTTAATTGATATTGAAAACTGGGATCATGCTACAGCAGAAACTATTAACCTTGATATTCTTAACCCTGGTGATGAGTTTTCCTTTACTTTCGATGTAAAAAATAGTGGAAGTAAAAGATTCTATTACAAATTGGGTATTTGCTGGCAAGACATAGCGGGAATAGAAAGAGGTATTGATTTTGGTGACCGCACGGATTATGGTACTGCAGCTCTGTCCGAAATTGTTAAATTTACAATTAGAGACGCCGAAACAGGCAAGGTAATTTATAGTGGCCTCTTAGGGGAATATGAGAAACCACTCTTTTTTGATGAGATATCAGAGGAGTTGGCCTCAGGGGACATTAATTCCTATGTCGTAGAATGTGAACTGCCAAAGGAGGCAGGAAATCAATATCAAGGATCTAAAATGAGCATTGCCATTCTAGCGGCGGCAAGACAAGTTCATGATGAAGCAGAATACGGTAAGGTTGTTTGCCCGATCCATCAAGATGAGTACGTAGTACCATAGACTTAATTTATACAATATATTTTAGCTAAATTTATTCGGTTATCAGTTGCACTGTCTAGTGCAACTGATAACTCAAAAAAAGAAAGGGGGGTGACCCCTTGCGTAAAAAAGTTACTTTTGCTGTTTTTGCCATTATGCTTTCTGCCCTGCTTGTTGGTGGCTATACCATGGCCTGGTTTACCGATAGTGCCACCTCCGAAACTCAAGAGTTTGCGGCGGGAACAGTTTTAATAGAAGCCGGCTCAAGTGTAATTGGAAGCCAAAACTTTTCCCCTGACGAAGCAACCTATCTTTATGGGGCACAGGCTGATACCGGCGACCTTTATGAGATTGATGTAAAAAATAAGACTGTAAATAAAATATATGATATGGATTTAAGCGCTGATCAGTATTCACCAAATGGTCTGGGCTTTGATAATACTAATCGCCGCCTCTATTTTGCTATGGTTCATAACTCCAAAAGCAGCACACTTTATTTCTATGATTTTATTATGAAAAAACTTGTAAAGGCCGGAACAATAAAGGGTGCAGTTTATGGTGGTACCTTTGGTGAAGGTTATTACTGGTATATTGCCAATAACAGTGATGATTTGTATAGAATCAGTTTTAACTCAGAGGGCAAAATTGCCAACACCGAGCTGGTAGCTTCTATCACAGGCGATCAGAAAAAATTTGGTTTTGGTGATGTTGCCATCGACATAAGGGATGGAATTATCTATGGCAGCAGCACAGAAAATGAGGATGCCGAATTTTTTAAGTACGACATTTCAAAAGGTGAGTATCAGATGATAAGCGGGTCTTCGGGCATAAATATGCAGTTGGCATTTGGTTCAGACGGGCAGCTGTATGGTCACCGCACAAACAGCGGCAATTGGTGGATTATAAATATCAATGGAGATTCGCTGACTGTAACAGCCTTTGAGGACTTAGGCAATTTGGCAGGTTATAAATTTAACGACTTGGCTTCCGGCTATCGTAGTGTTTGGAATCCTGGTGATTGTGAGCTGATGCGCTATTATATCCGCAACACCGGATCAAAAAGAGTCAACCTACGTGGCCAAGTTTGGGGTCGTTGGTTTGCATACGATGAAGAAAAAAATGAATGGGTGCCATGGAAACCTGATTCAGATGGAGATGTTGTTAGGTTTGAACTTTGCGACGGAAGTGAAGAAAAATGGGGAACGAAAAATGGCTACTATTACTATAAAGGCATTGTAGAAAAAGATGAAACAGTGGAGCTATGTATGAAGATTTGTCTGAATGGCCCGAAAACAGATAATCAATATCAAGGGAAAAGATTTGTTTTATATGGTTCATTTGAGGCTATACAAGCTTCTCATGGTGCCAGTCAAGCCGAATGGGGCTGGAGTGCTCCCTAGTTTAGCGGCAGCGCTGCGGTCGGCAGCACCGACCGCAGCCTATACATAATAAAATTGTTTGGCCTTATTTATATTTTTTAGTTGAGAATTTAAAGTTTTATCCGTGGTGAAATTAAGGAGGGGCAGTTGTGAGAAGGAACGCAGTCAGTTCAGTGGCCATAATTATGGGGGTTATGCTGATTATTACCGGTTTGGCCATGGCGAAACAGCCTAGCCATGTCTTTGCTTTAGAGTTGGTTGGGGATGAACTGGGGCTGCATCTAGAAAATGCTGATACTTCCCTTTTTGATGTTCAGAATATGTATCCCGGAGACACTGAAACAGCTTCAATGAGTGTCAGCAATAAAGGAGAGCTGCCCTTTACTGCGGATATACGTATAGAAAGAACCGGCGGCACTGTGGGGGTCGGTGACCTTTATGAGCAGCTGCAGTTGATTATAAAATATATGGGAGAAGAGATTTATAACGGGCCTATGGACGGCTTTAGCAGCTATCATTTAGGGACATTCCAGCCGGGGGTGAGCAGACCGCTTGATTTTCTCGTGCATTTGCCCGGTCCGGAGACGGGAAATGAGTTTCAGGGCAGTACTTTAGGCATAAAATTAATTTTTACTGCCACCAGGGAACCTGTACCGGAAACGCCATCTTTGGTGATTACGAAAAAAATTATTGATCCGGAGGGTAATGATATCAGTCATTTGGCACCGCATAATCAGGAAAAGTTTTTCGTGAGCATCAATGGCGGAGAAGCTATGGAGCTTAGTGTGGCAGAACCTATTGTTTTGACTGATCTAACCAGAGGTGATATTTACACTATTACAGAACTGGAACCGACAAATTATGATTACGCCCGTGTGACTGATGAAATTACTGTCACTATTAATGGTGGCACAGAATATGTAACGATTGTTAATGAACTGCTGGAGGAGATTATTGTTGAGCCAGAGGATCCAGCTGTTCCCGGAGAAGGGGAAATCCCCGGGGAAGGGGAAAGCGTTGATAAACCGGAGCTTCCGCGAACGGGTGGATTAGAAACATATCTTTTGTTAATGGGATTACTATTGGTGTTTATTGGGATTAGGTTGCGGCGGGAAAAAGTATTTTAGGTACCGGAAAAATGAGGTCCAATAAAAATAACGGCAGCGGCGGTAGTTTGTTACACGCCGCTGCTTGTTTATTTTAGCATTCAGAGGGAATATTTAGAAAAAATAAATTTTTGCTTCGATATTTTAGCAGGAAAAAAGTAGGATTTAGAGAACTAAACAAACGTTATTGTTTTTACAAGCTGTTTGTAATATTCATATTGTAAAGTAGGGGCATGATGAGGCTTTAGAAGGTGTGTTTTATGTCTGTGCGCAATAAGCTGCGGTTGGTTTTAGGGAGTATTTTTTTCTTGTATTTGGTTTTGCTTTGGTTTATGGCAATAGACCTTTTTAAATCTTTGAATCATTATTTGCTAATTGTCTTGCTGTATTTAGTATTATACTTTGGTTTGCTTGCTTACCTGGAAAGGAAGCTTTTTTCAGGTTAGGGGAGATTAAGGAAATAACTAACTTTATATTATGTGATTTTTTTTAACAAGAGAAGATTATGAAAACGACGACGGGCTGGAGGCCGTTGTATCTGGATTAAAAAAGATAAAAAGAAATTTGCGTTCCTACCAGCAGCTGGTTTTAGTGCTGGAGAACTTAACGGATTTAATTGCTTTATTTGATACAGACTGGCATGTTTATTATGTTAGCCAAAGCTATAAAAAACTTTTAGGATACGACCCGCAAGAGATTAAAGCTTTAAAAGTATCCGGAATATTTCATCCCGATGATATGGATAAAGTATGGGCTTCTTTAGAGCGAGTCAGACGTACACATCAGCAGGATAGAATTGAAGTTCGTGTGAGGCATAGCAAAGGGCATTATTTGTGGTTTGAAAGTTTGCATATTCCCTTACAAAATGCTTTAGGTGAGTTGAAAGGTTTTTTAATGAGCAGTAGGGATATAACGAAGCGTAAGGAAATAGAAGACAACTTACGACAAATAGGCCTGCAAGATTCTCTTACCGGCATTTACAACCGTATGTATTTTGAACAAGAAATGGATAGGCTGGAGAAGAATCGTACAACTTCGGCCGGTATTATTATTGCTGATTTAGACGATTTGAAACTCTATAATGACGGAATTGGTCATGCTGCCGGTGATGAGCTGCTTAAGGCGGCGGCTAACATCCTGAAAAATTGTTTTCGCGAGCAGGATACCGTGGCACGTATCGGAGGAGATGAATTTGCCGTCATTTTGCCAAATAGCGATTTGGCGGTGGTGAAAAAGGCCATTAAACGGATAAGGGATGCCATAGATGTATATAATCGTGGTAACCCGAAGCTGCCGATTAGCCTCTCCTTAGGTTATGCTGTTGGAGGAACGGAGTATACTCTGCGTGATTTGTTTAAAGAGGCAGATAAAAATATGTACAGTGAAAAAATAAAGCAAAGTACCAGTGATGCCAACTCCAGCATTGCTATACTTATGAGAACTTTAGAAGCCAGAGATTATCGCCCGCCTGGAGATTCTGATGCTTTGCAAAGATTGGTTTTGGATTTTGCTCGTTATTTGCAGTTATCAGAGCAGCAGCAGGAAAAATTGCGTCTTTTTGTCCGCTACCATGATATTGGCATTGTGGGTGTTCCAGATCGTATTTTATTTAAGAAAGGCAAACTTACGGATGCTGAAAGAAAGGAAATGCAGCATCATTGTGAAATTGGTTATCGCATTGCTTTGTCTGCCTTTGATTTAGTGCCTGTAGCTGATTGGATTCTTAAACATCATGAATGGTGGAATGGTCAGGGGTATCCGCAGCAGCTTAAAGCCGATGAAATTCCTTTTGAATGTCGCATGCTAGCCATAGCGGAGGCTTATCATGCCATGACCAGTTTCCGTCCCTATCGGCGTGCTTTTACTCATGAGGAGGCTATTTGTGAATTGCGAAAAAAGGCAGGTGTGCAGTTTGACCCGAAACTTACCGCAGCATTTATAGATATGTTAGAGCAAAAGAAAGCGCATGCCTTATAACCCCCTCAGATCTTATCAAGAGTTGAGGGGGTTATTTATTGGTGCTTTCTGGTTGTGCCGCAATAATGATATACTAAAATGGTGGAGAAAAGAAAAGCACCAAGAGCAAAAGTGGCACCACCACCGGCTCGCAGGAGTAAATAAGGGCGTATTAAAGTTTGGGCAGCTTGAAAGTCAAGCCCGGCCACGCGTATCAAATACGTTTGCAGAAAGCCGGCCAGTGTTAGAACTGTGCCCATAATAAGCAGACCGCAATTATTTAGTCCAAAACCGCAGCAAAGATAGAAATAGCTTTTAGAGGTGAGATCTTGTTTACGTGTTAAAGCATAGACAGAAAAAGCCAGCACCAGCATTCCAATGGCACCATACACTGCAAGGTGAGCATGGGCGGAAGTTAAGTAAGTGGCACTGCTGTAACGGTTAATTTGCGGAACTGCAATAACCATACCCAATACTGCTGCTCCCATAATGTGATAAAAAATACCGGCTGCGATAAAAACAAAAGTTAGTTTTTCCCCGTAATCCAGTTTGTTCCAGTTTGAGTGGGCAAGTCCTAAATAAAGAATATAGAGCAAAAGCAAAAGACCTATAAACTGTACAACGCTAAAAATTCCGCCAATCCACTGCCAGACAGTTGGCATGCCGATCCAATAATAATGATGTCCTGTGGCAAAAATAGCCCCAATAATTAAGATGGTTAGCTGTAAAAAAAGGATTTTTTCCAGCTTAGCTCGCTGCAGGGAAGTGGTCTTTAACAAGAATGCAGCCAAAGCTCCCAAAAGCAGTAATTCTTTGCTTAATTCTTCCCAGAGATGGATAACCCAAAAGCGAAAAATTTCACTAATAGTAGGTTGGTTGTAGTTGATGAGATTGGGCAGATAAAGCAGCAGAAGCAGCGCGGCTCCACTCAGGATTGAGAGGATAGTAATGCGTCCTCGCTGTCTAGTTTTTAAATAGGTACGCAGAAGATTATAAAAAAAGAGAATCAAAGTTATGGCAATGCCGAAATGGAAGGGGAAAGCAGCTTCGTTATATTCCATACCGTGCATTTGGCCCAGCATTAGTGAAAGCAAGATGCCTGTGGTTGTGAGGATGAAAATCCAGAACTGTGCAGTTGCAAGTTTCATGCTGTATAGTTCCGTTTGCGCTTCTTCGACAAAAAAATAATAGGAAGCACCCATGCTGCCCAAAAGCGGCCACAAAACACTTAAATTGAGATGGAAAGCTCGTCCTGTTTCTATGGGAATTGGTACGGGCAAATCGGTTACTACCAGGTCTAAAGCGCCTATAGTGGCAGAAACACTTTGCAAAGCTAAAAAAATAACAGGGGCCAATAAATAGGGGATGGCTGTTATTTGAGAATGATAACCTTCTTTTGGGGGCTCCTTCTTTTTTTGTCGAAAAAGAAACATTAGCAGTTTTCCCGGTATAGCTCTAATCTTCAACACTGCTGCTCCTTTTATCGTTCAATATAGGCTCCGGTGGCCATTTACGGGTATCAATATTATTTACATAACGTAAAAAAGCAATCATTGCTTTTGCTTCTTTTTCCGTTAGTTCTACATGCATTCTTTTTTTATGGGGCGGCAGTGGTGGCGGATTTTCGAAAAAACTAAGCAGCTCTTCCTTGGTATGCGTGGACATGATTTTCGTAAGATCAACGGCAGCATAACCACCGCTGCTTAAAAGAGAATGACATTCCATACAGCCGTATTTCTGCCAGATTTCACTACCGGCACTGGCTGCTGGCGGCATTTTAGCCGTAGTCTGCATTAACGAATAATAAATTAAAACGGCAAAGCAGATAAAACTAACGAGAAGAATTGTTATTAAATATAGCTCTGTTTTTCTCATAATTACCTCTTGTAGTTTGTTTTTTTTATTATTCCCTTAATCTAATGAGAAATAGAAAATAAAGCATACATTATTTTTGCGGAAAATAGAAACACTACAAGATAGTACTAAATGGAAATATTGGAGAGATATAAATTGCTAAAAACAAAAGATCTATTTTTAGCTGGATTTCTGGCCGGATGGGCGGGTAATATTGTAAAGGAAATAATGACATGCTTTTTTTACTTTATGGGGTGGGTTAAATATACTTTTGTGCATATAGCAGCCGGAATTTATTATAGTTTAGAAAACATAGATGCACCGTTTAGCTTGGTGACGGGTGCCATAACAGATTGGGCATTTGCAGGAGCTTTTGGTGTACTGCTAGCTTTGCTGCTGCGTTATTTTGGACCTGCTTATGCCGTTTTTAAAGGAATAGCTTTAGGGGCGCTGGTATATGCTCTTGCCTTCGGAGTAGGGATGGCATTGGATATTACGCGAGTTTCTTTAACTACACCACTGCCGGATTTTCTCTTACTTTTATCCCACCTGGCACTTGGTGCAGTTAGCGGCTGGGTATTGGAGAAATATTATCAGGAAGCAATAAAACATCATTAACTTTGTGCGACAGATGAAAACTGTATTTTAAGGCAAGGGGTTAGTGTAAAATTACTATAGGTTTTTGAAGGAAAAATCTATTTAAAATAGAAAGAGGAACCTCACATTCTAGCAGAATGAATACCCCCTAAAAGGAGGCGGAGGTTCCTCATGGATGT
>JAAZIQ010000064.1 GCA_012800795.1 Bacillota bacterium | reverse complement strand
TAAGCGGACCAAAATCCGCTTCGAGGGTTCGAATCCCTCTCTCTCCGCCAGAGCAAATTAGAAAGAGTTTTGCCTTTAAGCAAAACTCTTTTTTAGTTTGGATGTAATTTTTTATGAGGGGGAGATGATAGTTTTTCTTGTTTTCATTTGATACATCTGGGTATCGGCATCCTGGATGGCTTTTAATAAGTCGTCTTTATGATTAACAACTGTAATCCCATGTGAAATATCAATGGGGATGGGAAATCTATCACTTGTTTTTAAATGCTGAATAGCCCGGGAAACTACTTTTTCAGCGGTTGCAAAGGTACAATCTTTGAGAAAAAGTAAAAACTCATCGCCGCCGTAACGAACAACCTGGTCTTCGCTGCGCACGGATTTTTTTAATATGAGGGCTATTTCTTTTAATACTTTGTCGCCTGTAAGATGGCCGAAAGTATCATTGATTTTCTTAAAATTATCAACATCAATCATAACAAGGGCGATTGGTTTATCTATGGTTTTGGTACCGCAGAGATATTCTTCTAAAATCTCATTAAAATGATGCCGGGTAGAAGTATTGGTCAAATAATCAGTGGAAGCAATTTTTTGATACCAGTTTTTCTTTTCTTCCAATTCTTTGGCCAGCTTACCTATACTGCTGAAGGCCAAATAATTAATAATTAATATTATAAAAAAATTAAGCAGTGGAAAAGCAAAAGCAATTTTTGCCAAGGTGGATTGTATCGGCCTAAATAATAGACGGTTGGGGGTTGAAGCTACAAAGTAGAGATCAGTATATTTTAAAGGTTTAATGTAATAAGTGGCAGCTCCATTGTCTGTCAGCAGTCCTTCTGCGATGAATTTTGCCCCATTAAACTTATCTTTAACTTGTGTGGCCGTATATATTTCATGCTGCATGTGGCCTTCATGGACGCCATACATGAGGTTAGAGATATTAACAAAAACAATATCATGTCCGATGATTTCGTCATCTTCTTCCTTAATAGGGGAGTAGATGGTGACCATTAGGGTTGCGGGATCTACTTGCAAAGTCAATTCTTTTATAGCGGAGGGGTTTTCTATTTTCTCCCAGGCGACAACTCCCTGTTCGGCAATGACCAAACCATCCATCAGACGTACTGCGCCTGTAAGCTTTTCCTGCACGCGGTAGACATTCTCGTATTGAGGTGCAGTATACTCTTTTAATTCATCAAGTGTCATCCGGCCGTTTTGGTAGTCAACCATGGCCTGTTTTATCATGGTCTTGCTGGAAAGGCTTTCGGCAGCATTCAAACAGTGATCAAGAAAATTTTCAACCGAGTAGGCAGCGCCTTCAGCCGAATAAATGAAGTTTTGTTGAATGCTTTTTTGCAGCTCTTGCTTTAGCGGCAAAGCTATCAGCAGATATGAAGCAAGTGCAACTAAGCAGATTGCTCCAATAATTGTCAGGCGGATTCTGCGTATTTGTTTAATCATTGCCGTAACACCTCAGATTAAGCTATCCAAGTTAAGCTATCCAAGCATTTCTTTACTAAAATTTTCGCTTCATTGGCTTCATCAAAGACGATAAAAGCATTACTAAGTTAAGCAAATTTTTTTATTAAAGAAGCAAAGGCATTAACTAGGTCTGGCTTTATATGCATCGGTAACGGCCAAGATTTTTTCTAAGGGATGAATATTTTCTCTGCTGTCCTTTGCTTCAAGGATTAAAGCCAGTGTATTAATGGTGGCAATGGACATTTCCCGCTGCTTTTTGATTAAATGATTAAAGGCTTGAAAATTAATCTTTGTTCCGGAAAAGCTCTAAGTTAAATGCAGCTTATCCCAGTTTTCATGTTTTCACCCTTAATTACCCTATGTTAGAAATCATTTACTTCTATCCCGTAAATTAACTATAACAAAAATGCAAAGGTTTATCTTAACAATTTATTATAATCTTAGAAAATTGTTGTTTTGTGTTGTATATCATCGAATTAGCTATAATCATATTGGGATCCACGGCTTATAGATATTTGTGCTGTGATAACTGTCAATGGAAGCTTTTTAAAATATTGCAAAGAAACAGCAAACTCCGGGTTGCCTGGAGTTTGCTGTTTTGTGGGGAGAGTTATTTAATTATTTAAATTTCACCAATTTTGATTTGGTTAATTTGATTAAGCAGTTTACCTATTATTCGGCTTTGATCCAATGTAACTTTATGAGTTAAACCATATTTTCCTGCAAGATGGTAAAGGCGTTGTCTTTCTTTTTCTACTTTTTTAAAAAGATATTGTAATTTTTCCATAGCTGTAATTACCTTCCTTTAAACGAACACAGTAGCAATAATACCATAGATAATAGGGGAAGACAAGCCGATTTTTTAAAAAATGGCAGTTGATATTTTTATGGCAAATATAGTGAGTTTTCTACCAGAAAAAATATGGTAAAATGGAGCTGTGATACACTTGGGTTTTGTTTAGACGTTTTAATGTCAGAAGCTTTGTTTATGTGACAAAAGGGCACATTTGCGGTAGAATTAAAATGAAGTTAAAGTAAAGGGGGAAAAATTTTGGGTGGTAGAATTGGTACACAGGAATTAATTTTAATTCTGATTGTGGTACTACTTTTGTTTGGGCCACAAAAGCTGCCTGAAATCGGTAAAGCTCTCGGTAAGGGAATAAGAGAGTTTAAAAAAGCTTCTGCTGAATTCCAAGAAAGTATAACTAACGATGATAATCCACCGGCGGCTAAGAAGGAAGACGAAGTTACTAATGAAGAATAGGGAGGATTTTCATGAGGATAGGATGGCTTGAATTAGTTGTCATTCTTCTCGTACTGCTAATGGTAGTGGGCTCGGGAAGATTTGCCGCAGTATTGAAGGGCATAAAGAAAGGTATTTCTAATTTCAAAGAATCAGCCTCCGGTAGGGACGAGTAGCAGTAGGCCGAAATGGAGGGAACTTTGTGGGAGCTAAACAAGATGTGCAGAGCATGACCATCTGGGATCATCTCAGTGATTTACGCAAAAGGCTAATAATTATAATCATAACTATATTTGTGGCAGCAGTAATCTGCTTTGCCTATGTTGATGATATTTTGCAGTTTTTATTAAAACCTGCACCAAATCTTCAACTAATTTTTACTTCCCCTCCCGAAGCTTTAACGGCTCAGATTAGGTTAGCAATTCAGGCGGCTCTGATCATTACACTGCCGCTAAATTTGATTCAAATCCTAATTTTTGTTGCGCCGGCTCTTAAAGATACGGAAAAAAAAGTGGTTCTTCCCTTTTTCCTGGCTATGAACATGCTTTTCTTTTCAGGGATTGTGTTTTGCTATTATCTGGTAATACCATTTGCTATTCGTTTTTTTATGGGTTTTGCCACAGAATCGTTAACTCCATTATTTACAATAGGTAGTTATATTTCGTTTATTTCCTCACTGCTACTGTCCTTTGGCATTATCTTTCAAGTACCTTTGATTTTTGGTTTTCTAGGACTAATAGGCATTCTTTCTTCATCTTTTTTACGTAAAAACCGTAAATTTGCCATACTCATTATTGTAATAGTTGCTGCAATCCTAACACCGCCGGATGTTATTTCACAAATTCTCATGGCGATACCTTTACTCTTTCTATATGAAGCCGGAATACTGTTGGTCAGATTAACTGAGCGCCAGAAGTCATAGAGAAACTTTAAAAATATATCCCTCCTAAGGCAAACAGCCAGTGTTATACTGGCTGTTTTGACGTTTTCAGGCTACCTTCTTTTTTCTTATTTCTTATTTCTATGGTTAATGCATGCGGTTGAAAACATTTCCACCCAGAATTGGATTATTAATTTGCAATTGTTTTGATAAACTTTGGATTACTGAGAGCCGGACGCTATGCTTTTCTTTAAGGCAAAGAATCAGGGAAACAGGATTATTTTTCCCGGTAGGAGATATTTAGCTCTAGCAGCTTACCACCTTCAAAGAGTAGGGGAACACAGATAATTACCACATCACTCATGCTTAATTGTATATTTTGACCAGTTAAAGTCGTTGGTGGTGTGACATCTATTTTAACGCCAATTTGTGAAAGAAGAATCCCTGCGTTGCCGAGGATCATGTTGCAAAGTTCTGCCACGGCACTTTTGGCCATTTCATCAAGTGTGGGAATCGGCAAGCCTCCCATCATTAGAGAGGCAATTTTGCAGGCCATCTTTTGATTTAGAGTAATGGCAACAACGCCTTGCAGATTTCCCGTTAGACCAATTAACACCACAAAACTGTCACTGCCAAAAGGAGAATCCTTTCTGTATGCCTTGCCAAGTTGGGCTTTAATTCCCGTAGTTTGATCTATCACGTCTATACCGGCTCGAATGAATGAGTTGATAACATCGGCTTTCATGTTATATTTCACCCCTATTTTATATTTGCCTTAACATTTTGATATATCGGCGCATATAAGAATAACTTATGGGTGAAGTTGCTTTAAGACAGTGAAAATAATGCTATTAAACTTTGTAGGCAGTAGAAAGAAGGAAGAAAAAGCGCAAAAAAAAAACTTCCTTATGGAGCTTAAAACTTCTAAATCAACCTTTGAAGAGAATCGTACCCGAATTTAATATTGATAAAACAAGTATCGTCGGGATAACATTCTTTATAATGGAACGGCATACTGCAAGGCTTGCTTCTATTCTTAGTGAAATTTGGAAGGGTTTAATATATCTATAAATATGGAAACTACACTTCGATCGTATTTTGCCACCATACTTTGCAGCTTCTTAACTGCAATTTCCTGACTCATAGTTTTTCCGTAAGGTCTTTCCGTAGTCATTGAATCAAAAGCATCTGCAACCATTACTATTTTAGTGTAAGGGTTAATTTCTTCGCTCTCCAAGCCATTTGGATAGCCGCTTCCATCCAGTCTTTCATGATGCTGCAGCACCACATCTTTACAAACCTCTTTTACCGGAAAATCATCTAATAAAGCTTTGCCTAATTCGCAGTGTTGTTGAACAATATCATTAAAATGGTTGGATTCAAACATCAGAGATTTTGGAATCAACAGATACCCTACATCATGCAAAATAGCACTTAACCCCAAGATATGTAAGTCTCTCTCTTTATAACCTAAAGCTTTCCCTATCATTAATGACAAAATAGCTACATTGATTGAGTGTGTATAGACCCAATCCGCGTAATTAGCCAGTGCGATAAGGGGCATTCTCCAGTTTGCTTTGCGATCAAATAATAGTTCTGTTAAGAGGTCACTGCAATAATTAAAATCTTTCAGATCAATGCCTTTTACTTTTTCTGCGAATAAGTCTAGGCATGCCATGAACTCATCTATTGTATTATCTAAACCAAATTTTGTGGTATTCTTGACTTCAGGATCATTTACCGGGACTTTTTTTTCTGAGACTACTTGTTCTATTGCTTTTTCTTCTAACCCTAACCGCTTTAGCTTTACTAATTTCTCAGTAGAGATTTCCATTCCTTTAGCAGCAAGTAATAATCCGTTACTATCGTATATATCATCTACTACAACATATTTTTTCATCAACTCACCTTCTTATGTAAAAAAATGTTCCGGCGCTCACCATTGTATAATATACCAACTCGAGATTGTTCTATATTTCACGAAAGGTTTTTAAAAAACAACATCTCTGACGCGTTTTCTGTCTATTATTATTCATGCTTCGACATGATTCTTTTATTTATTACATTATTCGCCCTTTTGCTTTTATGATAGCAAAAAATGCAGCGGTCTTCAATGGATTTTGTGGTAGGTTTACCAGTAATTAACTCCCCAATTTTAGTTTTTGCTCTGTGTGCACTTTTCTCTATGCTCACAGCCGATGAAACCTTAGGGTCACTTTTGTATTCACTGTAACCGTTGCGATTGGTCGTGCTATACTTAAGATCTAGTAATTGGGGCAAATGTAGCGTCATAGTATGCATCATAAACAAATTCATGTTTTCAAAAATAGCCTTTCTTAGTAATAGGGCGCTTTAGGGCAGGGCGTATGGTGTGCATCTATTTTGTTCTGAATTATTTGCTGCATAAGTAAAAAGCCTACGATAGAATCGCAGGCATAATCATGTTATATTTTGTATTCTATTCTTATTGTAAAACAGGTCATATTGCTATCTGCATGCTTCTCTTTATGATCGACAGCCACGGTTCCTCAAAAGATATTAACATGATCTTATCTAATTTCTTGGCTAGTTCTTCGGGGTCCTAACACTAGGCAGCAACCTTGATGAGCTCTACAATTTCATTTTCATATTCGTCATACTACAGGACTAAGTAAGTATTTTGGCAACCGCTAAGCCTCATCCGATTCAATTTCCTTACAGATTTCAAAAATTTCTGATATATAGCGTTTATTCTCAACTGTTACCTTTATCCTGTAAAAACCTTCGTCCCAGTTTCCTGGCTCATCCCACCCACTACCTCCGGTGTGCCATGATTCGGTCCAATCTTCTTCTGTATAGTAATCATCGCTATATTCACCTACTATATTGCCAAACGGATCTATGTATTTATGAACAATTTGAAACTCTCTTTTTTGGGGGCTGTGCTCTAAGTAAACTTTAAAATCAATGTAGGTAGTTTCATCCTGTAAAAAAGATGGTGGGGAATTACTTATATTTGGCTCCTGACCTTCATCTTCCGTGCGGTATATTTCGAATTTGACGATTTCCAAACTATCATTATCCTTACCTTTACTGCCTTCTTTGCCATCGCTACTTGCAGTTCTGCCTTGTAAAATATAATTACGAATTACCCATGTATCGTTTTCTTTCTCTAAATCAAAAGTAAAATAATCTGCTTCAAAATATGTAGAATCGTAGGTGATATGGGGAACTAAATCGACGTATGCTTTATCTAGTGTTTCATTAAAAGAAATAAAATTATATTCAAAGCCTTCGTATGTGCTGACCAGTTTATGCTCTGCTAACTTTTCTCCTAAATTGAGGGGATTTTTTATTTTTAAAATGTGTTTAATTTGATCTTCATATTTATCTGTATCTGTTGTTTTATAATCAAAGTTAAAGTAATGTGAGCTAAATTCGTCGATTAAGTTTTTTATCGCAGCTACATCTTCATGTTCATCCGTGAAATAGTTGATTATTTACATATCTTCGTTATATTGACGGAATATAGTCTTTTTTTCTGAAATGCCGGGATTGCCGAAAACTTCTGTTATATTACTGCATCCGGCGATTCCTACAATTAAAAGTAGCAAAGACAAAGCTAGGATTAGAAATTTTTTCATATCAAATGTGCCTCCTTAAGAAATTATAAAAATGGTTGTTGTGTTGTACATAGCTGCCATGGTTAAAAGGGGTAACTGATTTGCTGTTTTCGTTTAATATCCGCTACTTAGAGCGTTTTATGATTTCCTGCTGGGTACTTGCCGGTATGTTTTCCCCACCTTATTGTTTGCTATATTTCTATTATGGGAGTAGTCTTAATAAGTGGTTTAAGGCAGTGGAAATCCCAGTTAATATTTAACAACCTCCTTTGTTTCGTGTTTTAGAAGAAACCTTAAATATTCACCATATATCAACATTATACTAAAAATATCGCTGTACTGGTATAAATTAGCTCAATTTACACGCTATTTTGCAAGGAGCTGCAGCTCTTGGCAGGGTAACGTGTCGATTTTGTTTGGGTATATAAAAATTTCAGCTTGGCAGAAAATACATTGCGAAAAAACTTGCATTATATAAGGGTTTGTGTTATCATACTTAAGTGACACGCGCCCGTAGCTCAGCTGGATAGAGTAACTGACTACGAATCAGGAGGTCCGGGGTTCGAATCCCTGCGGGCGCGCCATTAATACTGAAGGTTATGCCAATGCATCTGCATTGGCTTTTATAAATTTTAAGGTGTGGAAGCCGTTGCGGGATCAGGAATTTATGCGTGAGGCACTGATTGAAGCAAAAAAAGCTTTTTCTTTGGGCGAAATTCCCATTGGTGCCGTGATTGTTAAAAACGGGCAAATTATTGCCCGCGATCATAATCGCCGGGAGGAATTAAAGGATCCAACGGCCCATGCAGAGATTTTGGTAATGCGTAAAGCCGGTGCAATATTGGGTGGCTGGCGCTTGTCCCAAACAACCCTTTATGTTACCATAGAACCGTGCCCCATGTGTGCCGGTGCACTGGTGCAGGCTAGGGTTGGCCGCATAGTATATGGGGCGGAGGACAGCAAAGCCGGAGCCGTAACTTCCCTTTATTCTATCGCCACTGACGAGCGCCTTAATCATCGCTTGGAGGTAACGGGCGGCGTTTTGGCAGAGGAAGCAGTGGCCTTAATGCGGCAATTTTTTCAAAGCCGGCGCAAATAAGTTGAGTTTAAAACGGAGAGATGGCCGAGTCCGGTTGAAGGCGCATGACTCGAAATCATGTGTGTCGCAAGGCACCGTGGGTTCGAATCCCACTCTCTCCGCCATAAGTATAAAAGCTCTACAGTAGTGATGGTCGCTGTAGAGCTTTTTTGCTGTTTATTGTAAACGGCGGTTTTTGGCAAGTACCAGGGCAATGTCAAAGAAGGTATTAATAGCATTTGGCGAGGTCTTTATGGCCAAGGTGTATCTGCGGCCGTAAGGGGTAGCAGCATGATGCTTGTTTCGTTAAATATTGCTTGGTTGCCAATATCAGTAATACCGGCCGGTGTTAAGATATTAACGGGCCCGCCGGTGTTATTGCAGTAACCCTGCCGCATATGGGCCGCAAAGGGAGAAGCTTTGTCCGTTACAACAACGATAACCTCTAAGCTGTTGCCGTTTGCCGTGGCCAGTGCCCTTGATCCGTCTGTGACACCAAATTTTTCTGCTGCTGCAGGATGGAGGTACAAAAGAGGTCGATCCAGTTGGGGTAGGGGAAAGGGAAGCTGTGAATTAATCTGGTCGCGCCAATGGACGGTGAGAAGTTTTATTTTATCTTGTTCATTAGCGCTATTGGCCTTATAGTCGGTAAGCTTTTGCCGGAGTTCTTCTTTGTCGAAGGCCTGAAATTTACCATCAGGTGTAGCAAATTGGCGGTCGTTCCAGGGGACTTGTTTTTGCAAGGGGCTGTCCAAATAACCCTGCTGCAGCAGAGTTGTAAAGTTAAGGCCGTATGTTGCCAGCTTAGTCGTAGCTTTTTTTAACCACTCTCTTGCGCTGCTGGTCGGGTATTGACTTAGTCCCAGAAGTTTGGCCAATTCCTGAAAAATTGTAAATTCTGCTTTGCACTCAGCCAGGGGCTTCACACACTTATTTACATATTTGAGGCTGGAATTCCACATGTTAGAAATGATAATATCTTCTTCTTCTGTAAAGTAGGTAACGGGTAAGACCAATTCGCAAAGATTTGCTGTATCGGTCAAGAAATGTTCCAAACAAACTTTAAAGGGTATTTCTGCCAAGGCGCGTTTTACATTTGCGCTGTCCGGCAGCTGTACTGCCGGGTTGGCGCCGCTGATAAATAAGAGCTGGAGGGGCGGTGATGCGGAATGGATTTCTGCGGCGAAGTTACCCAGCTGCATTTCTCGTATTTGAGGAGCAGTTTTAGGCTGGGCAAAGGAAAAATCAAAAAGGCCTATATTTACATGGTTAGCATAGTTAACGCCGCCACCTTTAATGCCAATATTTCCGGTGATGGCCCAAAGTAAATTAATGGCTCTGATATTTAAACCGCCGGATTTATATTGTTGCGGCCCATAACCAAGGTAACAGCTGCTGGGTCCATGATAAAGGTCCTGCGCAAGTTCTGCCACCATGTCTGCACTGACACCGGCTGCTTCCAGTAAGTGCCGGTAGTCGGTAGGGGAAAGCGACTCCAGATAGGGAAGAATCCCGGAAGGATCTGCAAGATGTTGATGGAGAAAATTGTGCTCGACTTTGTGGTTACGTAAGCAGTAGTGGGCACAGGCGGCTGCCAAAGCCCAGTCTGCCCCCGGCTTAATTTTAAGGTGAATATCGGCAATTTTACTGCTGGCAGATACCCGTGGATCAACAAGATAAATTTTACTGCCTTTTTGCTGTGCTTTTTTTAAGTACGGCACCAGGTGCAGATTTGTTTCCAAAGGGTTTCGGCCCCATAAGACAATGGTTTTGGCGTTGGCAATATCATCGGGATGATGACTGAGAGCAGCACCGAAATCTCTTTTTGTTGCCTCAATTCCTGCGCCCCAGCAAATGCTGCCTGTAAAATCAGTATAACCGCCTAGGTGGGCTAAAAAAATTTTTGCTACACCTTTTAAAATGCCGGCACCTCCATCACCTATATAGACACCGAGTGCAGTGGGACCATATTGCTTTTTGGCTGCATTTATTTTCTCGGCTATGAGTTCATAGGCAGCCGGCCAGCTTATTCTTTGCCAGCCCCGTGCCGTTTTGAGTAAAGGATAGCGCAAGCGCTTAGGGCTGTACATTCTTGTTACGTGTGCCTGTCCCTTTTTGCAAATGAATCCCCCGGTAAAATCAGCTTCTGGATTGGCAGTAATTTTAACTACTTTTCCGTTTTTGACGTAAACGTTAAAGCTACAGCAGTCAAAGCAATTATAAGGACAGGCAGATTTATATATTTTTTCAGACAATCCAGCCACCTCCGGTTGTGCAAGCATTTTATCATACTCTGCAATCATTGTATCTTAAAAAGAGTTTCAATTAAACAAAAAAAGCTTGCAGCAAAAAAACAGTTATAGAAGACCGTAATAAAAGCAAACTAAAAAAGAGGCAGAGAAAGGAGATTTTACATGAAAGCTATTTTAAAATGGCAGTACGATCAACTTGTAAAAGAGCTGCTGCTTCTCCAGGAACATCAGAGCGATCCCGGCTGTCCCTGTGCAACCGCTGGGGAAATGTGCGTGCGTAAGCACTTATTAGCCATAGAAGGATATGCTCAGGAAACAATGGCCATGGAAGGGAATCAGTTATATAAAGATAAATTAGAGGCTTTAGCTAAAGAAGCACGCCTGCACCGTGAACAAGAGGAACAAGCTTTACGCGGTGAGGGCGAACATGTTGAACTTACTAAATGGTGCCGTGACTGGCGCAAAGAATTTGAAGCATATAGCCTCCAGATAGATGAGTCAGGCAGCGACCAAGATCAGGCAGGAAGCTCAAAAAAAGTTAACGTGCCATAAAGCAGCATCGGAGTATGCTGCTTTTTTTGGTCGAAAGTAGGAAATATAGCGTATTATGTTACTGGTTTAAGCAAAAATTGGAGGGAAGCAGGAGAAAAGGGAGAAAGAGCTTGACGTTACCCAAAACTCAAGATAGAATCAAAATGGTTAGATTTAAGACTATTTTAGGATGGTGAGGTATGGACAAGCAAATAGAAGAAATCGAACAGCTTTTTACGGAGTTTATCCCCCTTTATCATAAGAAGTTAAGTCTTATTTTTCGCAAAGACGATGAGGACATGGAATATAAATGTAATAAAAATCAAAAGAGAGCTATTTTATTAATTAGAAAAGAAAGGGGCGTAATCCTTTCAGAATTAGGCCGGTATTTAGACCTGCGTAAGGGCAGTTTAACATCACTGATAGATTCGCTGGAAAGGGCGGGTTTGGTGGAGCGCAGGCTTGATAAGCAAGACCGCCGTAAAACTAAACTTTTTTTAACGGCGGCGGGAGAAGAATACTATCAGCAGATTATGCTGCAGTCGAAGAGAACTTATTATAAACTTTTTTCAAAACTACCAAAAGAAGAAATTGAAAAATGTAGAAACGGCCTCAAAGATGTGGTTTCAGTTCTGAAAATATTATAGTCCGGGGGAAAGTCATGGTATCAACAACGCAGCTGGAAAAAAGCAATGTCTTTAGCTTATTGTTGAAGTTTTCAGGTCCTGCAATCGCCGGTATGCTGGTGGTATCCGTTTACAATCTTGTGGATCGTTTTTATATTGGGCGCAGTGTCGGGATGCTGGGCATGGCCGGTATCACGGTGGGGTATCCGCTGATGATGGTTAAGGGAGCGATAGCGCTGCTTTTAGGCATAGGCGGCGGAGCAGTGGTTTCCATTCTGCTAGGAGAGAAAAAGCGGGACGAAGCCGAAAGAGTGATGGGCACTGCAGTAATGATGATGATTATTTCCTCTTTGGCCCTAACAATTATTAGCTTACTTTTCTTGCGGCCGCTGATGAAACTTTTTGGGGCCAGCGACACTGTTTTGCCCTATGCTATGGATTATATGCGTGTTATTGTCTGCGGCAATCTTTTTCATTTTATCGGCTTTGGTCTGACTTATTATATTCGTGCCGAGGGCAATCCCCGTACAGCCATGTTTGCCACCATCATTGGCGCTGTTATGAATATTATTTTAGATCCAATTTTTATTTATATTTTTGAAATGGGGGTTGCCGGAGCGGCTTTAGCTACAATTATATCGCAAGCCATAACTGCTGTGTGGGTACTGCTTTATTACAAGCGCGGCAAGAGCTTTTTAAAGCTTAGGCCTAATTATCTGCGTGTGGAAATTCCTTTTGCCAAGCGTATTGTTTCTACCGGAGCAGCTTCCTTTTTAAAGCAAATTGCGCAGAGTTTAATTATGATTATTTTTAATAATAGTTTATTATATTATGGTGGAGACGTTGCCGTTTCAGCCATGGGAGTTATTTTCAGTGTGGCAAGCTTATTAAACCAGCCAATCTACGGCATTAGTCAAGGCGCACAACCTATTATAGGTTATAATTTCGGTGCCCAATTGTATGGCCGTGTAAAAAAGGCGCTCTTTATGGCAATAGCATTGGCGACAGCATACATGACATTTGCTTACATTGTAATTATGTTTTTCCCACGAGCTGTATTGGGTTTTTTTACCACGGAAGCAGAGTTAATTGCTGTGGGTACAGAAGGAATTCGAATCTACATGTTGTTTCTGCCGATTATTGGTTTTCAAATTATTGGTGCCAGTTACTTTCAAACCGTTGGCAGGGCAAAGCATGCTGTATTTCAGAATTTAACCAGACAGGTTTTGTTTTTAATTCCCGCTCTTTTAATTTTACCGCGTTTTTTACAGTTGAAGGGTGTCTGGGCAGCACAGGCCGTTGCAGACGGTTTGTCTGTGTTGGTGACTGGTTATTTTGTCTGGCGGGAAGTGCGGCAGCTGGATAGGAAAGAAGCAGAGCTTTTGGCAAGGCATGAATTATAAAAATTAAACAGTGAAAGGTTACCAACAGTTAGTGTAAAATTACTATAGGTATTTAGAAGGGAATTGACTTCTAATTACAGAAAAAGACTTCACCGTCCTGTCCGAGGACGAGTAACTAAAAACTAGTCACTCAAGAGGTGAAGTCTTAT
>JAAZIQ010000063.1 GCA_012800795.1 Bacillota bacterium | reverse complement strand
TTAGGCATTAGCTACAGCTTCTTCGTTTCTAGCCTCACCCACACGACCGGCTTTAATCTCTTCATGGATTTTTGCCAGTTTCTTATCAGTGATGGGATAGAAGAGCTGCACAATACCAAATGCCACAATACCCATCAGCATCGGATAAAGTGCCTGGAAGTTGCGCAATAGGCCCAACACAGCTTCTGACGGAGCTGCGCCTTGAGCATAAGCGGCTGCATCATAACCGGCAGCAGCCAAAAGGGCTGTTCTGATAATGGTGGAAATGGTGGTCGCACAGCGAACCGTCAAGCCATAGACTGCCATGGTGATACCGTCAGAACGCTCACCGGTTTTCCAAGCATGCCAGTCTGCTGCTGCAGCAAACATCGGCATCAAGTATGCTTCAATTGTGCCGGCAAAGAAGCTGGCCAGAGCAACAAAGAGTAGGAAAACCGTCACTGAAGCGCTTTTAATCACCGCTGTCAAAATTGCCAGGGAAATAATGTGCATTGCACCGGCAGCAACATAGGCTCTCTTAGAATCTTTCCAGATGCGAATCCAGATGGTACCGCCAAAGAAGGAACCAATCACAGCACTTAAGTTAAAAGCAGTCATAAAGAAGCCCAGTCTGCCTAAATCGCCCACAACATATCTGAAGTAATAAGATGCTGTGAGGATCTGGAAGAAGTAGTAAATTTTATGGATAGTAAAGCCTGTAAACATGGCCAAAAGCGCTTGGTTTTGGAAAAGAGTTTTAAATACCACAGAAAGGGGCACCTTTTTCTTGGCAGGGCCTGCAACAACGTCTTCTTTCTCTAAAGAAGAACCTTTTAAAATAAAGGCATAAATTAAGTTAATGGCAATACCAAAAACACCAATAACGTAAGCCATATAAGCCCAACCGGCGGCATCTGAACCACCGACTGCTGTAAAGTAGGTCAGCATCGGCGGAACAATCAGACCCCATAATGTTTTACCGCCGTCACGGCCTAACTTTTGACCGACAGCCAGGTAAGACCTAACTTGCGGATCAGTTGAAAGTTTAGGGAAAATTGTGTTCAAAACAGAACCACTGAAAGAGCCAAACACTGCTATTAAAACACCTAAAATAAAGACCGGAAATGCCAGCTTAGAAGGATCTTCTGACATGGATGGCAGAATAAAGGTCAGTGCGTTGGCACCGGTACCTACGATTGTACCAATGGCTAAAAGTTTCCAGTACTTCCCGGTCTTGGACGAAATCCTGTCCAAAAGCAGACCGAAAACAGGCCCGAAAATCCAACCAAGAACACTACGAATTGTTTCCAGAGCACCGGCCAGAACAACGGGCAGCATATAAATATCAGTCAAAAGCATTGCCAGATATGCAGAGAAGAATGCCATTCCGCCGGATGCGCCAAACTGGGGTAGGGGATAAAGAACAGTCGTTAGCTTGTCCCTTTTTGCTTGCTTTTCATCAACCATTTTTAGAACTAACCTCCATCTATTATTTTATCCATCGCACATGACCATAAAAACATAAATTCCACACGCCTAAGCGTTTCAACTAACCGCAACTCACCTCCGTATTGTTGTCTGGTCATAAAGTATTGGATAATAGCATCGAAAAAGAGCGAATTGTGCGATAGACACTTAAATCGTAACAGTTTTCTATACAATTGTCAACTTTCGTAATTGTCTATTTAGCAGATTTTCCAGTTAATTTCCGGAATATCGGCTTTGCAGCCCAAAAATATCAACAATGCTTCTTTACACTTTAAATTACGCTGCATTACCCTGCTTTTTGCCACCATCAAAAGAAGCTGCTGCCAAAGACGCATTTTCTTTGACAGCAGCTTTCTACTAATTTCTACATATTTTTCCACATTTAGCATCGACCAGCGGCGTTAACGCCCCTTAATTTTCTTAATATTTTCCGTAAGTATGAACTGTTTCAATTAATACTTTAAAGTTTTCCCAGTTAACCGTACTCTGACGCATAATAGACTTGTCAAAACTGAAGACAAAGTTACCTCCGGGACCTAAGATATCTATTAATTCTTTAGCTTTGTATTCAACTTCTTTCTTGGTACCAGTTTTGAGAATGGTTGAGGGGAATAATCCGGAAATGATATGCTTATCGCCAAGTCTCTTTTTAAGCTCCTTAGGATCACCATATTCAAATTGAAGTTCGGTTCCCGGCGGAAGTTCATAAAGATAATCTATTAAATGCATCCAATTATCTTCGCAAAACACATTTACGCCATAGCCAGCTTCATATCTTTCCCACATAGCCTGCTTAAAGCCAGGCCAATAAAATTTTTCAAAATCTTTAATTCTCATGAAAGTTGGCATATGGGGAGCACAGCCCGCTCTTAAATGCCTCTGCGGCTCCTTAAGCGCATATTTTTTCGCTCTTCCGGTTGTTATGATCGGAGTTAACACCTCCAGCGCCTGCAAAACCTGCTCAGGCCTACGCCTAATATCAATCAGGATTCCGGTAAAAGAACGCAAAAAATCACCAAGATAATCTAAAGGTATTTTCCCGCCGACACGCGCAGTTAAATTCACTGTAACCTTATTATACTTTTTAGCAATTTCAGCCCTTGCCGCAGCAATTTTCCCGTTAACATACTCGCTTAGTTTTTGTGCCTTCAGCAGCGCAAAAGCATTATATGGCGCAGGCTTAGCAAGTTCAGTGTATAAGCGCGGAATTGCCTTGTCCCAAATAAATTTTATCGGGTCCGCAATGAGCTCAGGATACTCATCTTCTCTCATTCCTTCAACATTTGGATGCTGAATAAAACCATCAGAACCCATTACTCTTGTTCTACTACCAAGGATTTTATTTAGCCAGGGCGGATTAAAAATAGTTCCAACTACTAGATCCGTATCAAATTCAGCACTTACTTTATCTAAAGCATCAATATATTTAGTAATACCATACTGATGGTATCTAAGATCATAACCACCAAACTCATATACTGCAGCTGAAAGAATATTTAGCTTTTCGGGAACCCGATCCGGTATTCTTCCATTGTAAACATCCAAGAATAATTGATTGCGGTATTCACTTGTCTCTTGAGGCATTATAATTCCTCCTTCTATTTTATAACGAAAATTTTACAACCTGCCAACATTATTAAAAAGGGCATGTTTTTGCTGTGGCTGAGACCGGAGTTTTCTCCGGTCTCAGCCCATACTTTTAACCAAAACACACTGTTTACAAGCTTAAAAAACCAAATGTTACATTATAAATAAACTCTTCGGCAACTTGCAATGTCTCAGCAGCATCTTCAAATGCTTCTTCGGGAATGTCGTACTTGGCCATCGTTCCCGCCAAATCTGTAATGTAATCACTCATTTTATCACCTCCCCAGCTTGCCAATATCCAGCCAATCCAGACAAATTAAGCCTCTTCCTACTTTAAAGCATCATCCGCTAAGAGAAAAATGGATCCACAATCGCTGAATATTTTTCATAGGCAGCCCGCATAAAAGGTATTGCTTTCTCATCAGCCGGCGGATAATCTGCAATGAAATCGTCAAAATCTATAATATATTTTGACTTAAATTCTGGATACTGATTGGAGTAGTCGCGAATTGTATCCTCTTTTTTAACGCTGGATACTTTTTCACCGGCATTTTCGTACTTATAGTTCTCAAGGACGAATTCCATTACAGCAACATAATTTTCAACATTAATATCAGAAAGCTGCAGTGCTGATTTATCAAAACAGAAATAATAATTTCCTCCCGGCGCAAGAATATCAAGCAGCTCCTTGGCTTTATCGATACACTGCTGCTTTGTACCGCTTTTCAGAAGTGCAATGGGATAGAAGCCACCAAGAACAAGTTTTTTACCCAGCTTATCTTTAAATACTTGAGGGTCACCATACTCCATAAAAATCCTTGTTCCTTGCGGTAAATCCTGCAGATAATCAACAAATCTGGTCCAATCATGTTCGCAGAAGATTGTAGTCTGCTGACCGCGTTGTGCAGTTATGTGCACAAGCTTTTCAAATGTCGGCCAATAGAATTTTTCAAATTCTTTAGTTCTTAAAAAAGCACCCATATGCGTCATAACAGTATTGCTCCCCAGGGGATGAGCCTTACTTTTAGATGCCTGCCAGATGCAATAGGGCATAAGGGCCTCCAGGGCATCGAGAACCTTTTGGGGACGTCTTTTGATATCCTTAACAATTTCCGTAAATCCCCTGTTCATATCAGCCAGGGTGTCAAAAGGTATGGGCATCCTGCCGGTTACCCCGGGCGGCGTAATATAAAGGCCGTATTTTTCAGCATGTTTTCTGTTGGCTTCAGCAATCATTCTATTGTGCTCCAGCTGCGACAACATAAATTTTGCAAAGTTCATACACCTAATAACCGGATCAGCATCCCAACCCCTATTGGCACGGGGCTGTAAAACCGATAGTGTGTATTCATGCGGGTTTGAAATATATTCATCATATTCATCGGCTGAAAGAATGCTTACCTCGGGGTGCTGAATAAAGCCGGTCTTACTCATTACGTTTACCCTTGATTTTTGGAACATTATACCTACTGCGTTTCTTGCGGCACCAAGTGACATTGTATCTCCTTTGGCAAATTCCATGGCTTTATCGAGCACTTCTTCCAGTAATTCAACACTTAAAGAATATTGAGAGATCATCAAATCCTTTCCTGCATATTGCAGGAAAAATTCAATCGCAAAGGCGTCACTAACTGGAACCCTATCGGGAATGACATTGGTATACAGATCAGTATACAGTTTGGTCCTGTACTCCTTTAGTTGTTTTACGTCCATTTTGATTCCTCCATTTTTAATTTTTTAACGTCCCCGCCAAAATGAAACCAACGAAAATCTTTCTGCTGATTTTTTAGGCTTCCAGATTTCTTGCATCTATTTCGGCCTGCATTTCTTTTACTCGCTCATTTGACAGCCTGAAGAAAAATGCCATAATAATGAAGGAAAGAGCTAAAAATGCCATTGGCCACTGGACATAAATGTTTACCAAGCCAGCTTTAACGGCTTGTGTAGCCGGCTGGTTTGCCACATAACCTGATGAAGCCAAGGCCATGGGAATAATAATTCCCCGCAGTGTCGTTGCAATGCTGATGGGCACATTAGTAAGCCCCATAATAAAGGCGGCCGCATTTTGCCCTGTTTTCCATTCCCCGTAGGTAACGCAGCTCGCATACATGGAGATGAAAAGCGGGTAATTAAAAGAAGCAGCAAACTGATGAAATACCATACAGCAAGTAAATAAAATAGGTGAAGTCAAAGCGACCATTCTTGCCAACACAAACGCTCCTGCCATGCAGCAAAGGGCAACCATGGAAAGCTTCCTGGTATCATATTTCATTGCCAGTTTGCCGGCCAAAATTGTGCCCAAAATTCCGCCAATATTAATACAAAGCGTATAAACACTCATCATGGCAAAGTTTTCCGCCACATATCTCCAATAATAAGCCGCCATCCCGCTGAAAATAAAGGAAGTGGTTGAGGTGCCAATGTTGGCAACAAATAAAAACATTAAAGGCGGATTAAGAATAAAGTTTTTTACGATATCACTAACCGAAGCACGATCTTTTGTTTTACGCTTCGTAGTAGAAACCTCGACGCCTTCGCCCTCATAACCTTCTGTCATTTTAAAATGAGCATAGAAAGCCAGCACCGTTAAAATTGCAAATATAACTGATAAGACTATGTATGCAGTTCCTTCGGCATATCCCTTTCCGACCATATATACCACAAAATTGGCAATGGTATACGACGAAATCAAGCGCCCTATATTTTGGTACATGAAACTTCTTGATGCCAGCAAACTTTTTTCTTCCGGTGTAGAACAGATAAGCGGTATAAGGGCACTGTTTGCCTGCAGCATTATAGACCCTGGTATGGAAGCCAAAAGACCAATGACTATATACAAAATTGCCGCTAGCTGGTCATCAGAACTAAGTCTAAGCCACATAAAGGGTGCCCCAATTAAACTGGCTACAGAGCCCACAATCAGCCAGGAACGGTATCGACCCCATTTTCTGTTAATAGGAGGCATGGCATCAACAATACCGCCTAGCAATGGGTTAATAAAAGTCCTGACAATACTGGAAACGGTTTGAATAACGGCAACCAGCGGCAGCGGGAACATCGCAACATCTGTGAGCCAATATGTTTGGTAATATGTTCCCATGTTACCACGCAAAACGTTTGCCAAAACCCCAACACCATAGTACTTTTTTAGCGCATCACTCAAGGGTTTTTTAGCCATCTTTGCTAGTCACTCCCTTTCCCATATTTTCGTTACCAGCTTTCCCGTGCATGCTGCTTTAGGCAGAAAAACAGCACCTTGAACTATACATGTATAGTTCAAAGCAGTAGTTCCTCCTAGCGGTCTAAAAAGCACTCACCCCCATTTTAAGAAAGTTTCTTCTTGCCGCTTAAGATTTTATACATGTATAGTTTTTCAATTTTATTATAATCATAATTTTCAGAATTTGTCAACAGCTAAAACTATTTAAAATTTTATAATGTGGCCTCAATATTCATTTTTATATGATATACTTATTGAAAACGGTATGTATTGGAGGTGCACATGTGCCACTTGAAGAAAAGAAAAATTTAACCTCAAAAAAACTACTCTATTTACAAGCAAAAAAATTATTTTATGAAAAAGGATATCATGATACTTATTTAAGTGAGATTACAGCTGAACACAATATGCATAAAACTTCCATCACATACCATTTCGGAACAAAAACTAATTTGGCCTCTAAAGTGCTCTCTGAATATGTGGCCAATTATTCAACGATCATTAAGGAAAAACTAATACGAAAGTTCGGCAAAGCCGAACTCCATCTTTCTGCAGCTTTGAGATATATTGTCTTCCTTAACACATTGGAGCAAGACCCCAATGTACGTAGATTTTATATAGAATATACAACTGCAAACCCTATTAATGTTTATAACGCACCTTCTGTTACACTAATAAAACAATTTAATGAAAAATATAAGCTCGGATTAGATGAGAAAAAAATAAAATTAATTGCGATTGCCAACTATTCAACTTATCCTGCTCTAGTAATAACATACTTTTTAAACAAAACTAATCTTCAATTACAGGATGTAATAGAATATAAGGTAAAATTATTATTCGAACTTTTACACATGCCCCCGGACTTTATTGAAGAGACATACAAAACCAGTATAAAACTATATGAGGAATTTAACTTTGTCTACAAACCTTATTTTGTGGTAGAATAGCTGCAAAAAAAGTGGCTGTTGTCGCGGACTTTTTAGTCCTTTTGACAACAGCCACTTTTTTCTCCTAGCCACCTGCCATTACCGGGTAAACACGCACTTCATCACCTGATCGCAGCGGCGTATGTGCATAATCCTGTGGGGGAATTAATTTATTATTTACAATGACAGTGTAGGTATCATGTGTAAGTAGACGTAATTGCCGGTCTTCTTTAATTAACTGCAGTAAATCTTCAACCGTTTTACCGTCTTCCCATTCCAATTCATAATAATTTACCTTAATCATTTATCAACCTACTCCTAGTAATTAAATAGTTCCTGCATTTCTTCCGCCGAAATATCAAAAACCGTATCGATGGCGGAAATTTCATTATAAAAGAATGCAGGCAGGCAATCATCAACCTCAGTTAAACCGGCGGCTTGATTGAAAGCGCGCTCCAGCTTTAAGGTTTCCTTACCAATATTCATTATTTGCCCGTAGGTCCATTCTCCACCGTACAAACTCGCCATAATTTCCGGCAAAATTTCCTCATTATTTAGTTCACCCCAGCCAAAAGAACAGGTAAAACTGTCAGTTACAGCGGCAACCATTTGGCTTTGACGTGACCTTTCCACCTGGAAATCTTTTTTGCTGGGGTCTATCCCGGGCCCCAAAGTCATGCCGGCTGTATGGTCAGCACCCATGGCTGATGTGGCATAGGTAACTCCCAGCCCTTTAATGCTTCTCGGGTCATAAGCAGGTAAAGCCTGCCCTTTTACAGTAGGTATTCTCTTTACACCCAAAGCTTTACCAACGGCTTCAGTACCCTGACCCAACAGTCTGCCAAATTCCGTTCCGTCGATCATTTCCTGCAAGAGAGCAATAGCTCCCTCGCCATCGCCAAAGGAAATTTTCCCCGCCTCCATACAAACGGCAATGGTGGCCCCTGTTTCGATGGTATCAACACCTAAATCATCACACATTCTGTCAAGGCGAGCAATCACATCAAAATCAGCAATGCCGCAATTTGCTCCACATAACGCCACCGTTTCATACTCAAGGCCGGAGGTCAGATATTCACCATCTTTTGTGTGGAAACGATTTGAACAGCGGACAATGCAACCGGGCTGGCAGCCCTCCTTATTTCTGCCCCCGCCTATAAAAGCTCTTTCCACAAAAGCCTTGGATTTAATTGCTTCAGCCTGTTCAAAAAACTGCCCGCTAAAATTACGCACCGGCAAAGCCGCCACAGTACTGGTAAAATCTATCATAGACATGGTTCCTACTTTTTGCATTGACTCTGTACGCGGGCTGCTTAAAACTCTTTGTATATACTTTTTCCTAACCGCCTCGTATCTTTCTTTATCAGCGTAAGGAAATTCATAAGGATTAGCTGCCCTTTCTATGACAACGGCCTTGATTTTTTTCGCCCCCATCACTGCACCTAAGCCGCCCCGGGCAGCCGCCCGTGACGGATAGCCGGTAGAAGCATCAATTAACTGCAAAGTGGAATTGCGGTAGCCGCGCTCGCCGGCCAAACCGATAGAAATAATTCCTACGTTTTTCCCAAAGCGCTCCTGTATTTTTGCTGCCAAATCATAATTATTAAGCCCCACATAATCTGTAGCATCCACCAATTGAGAGCTGCCGTCTTTTTGAATATGCAAAATATACCAATCATTAGTTTGAGGCAAACCCTCCAGAATAATCATTTTAATACCATGGCGCGCCAGCAGAGAAGCGGCAGTGCCGCCGGAGTTAGCCTCTTTAATACCACCGGTAAGTGGGCTTTTACCGCCGGCAGAAAGCCGATGTGCCATAGGTAAAGTAGTTCCTGCCAATAGTGTCGTACAAAGTATTAGTTTATTTTCCGCACCTAATGGATCACATGTGGGATCCACTTCGTCTGTTAGTACGCGGGCTATTAAACTGCGTCCACCCAGAAAGCGATACTCTTCCTTCAATTCTTCACGGATAATTTCTTTTGTTGTGGTATTAACCCTTAAAACTATTGACATACTTTTACCTCCTTAATTAAAGGCACAAGAAGTAAATACAGCAAATTCTCACAATTTAGTTAATTGCATGGTATATGTGCGCTTTAAATTATATCCCCAAAGCCGGTTTGGTATGTTTCTTATTCCACAATGGAATCTCAATTCCTTTCCCCCTTTTCTTAATAAATACTTAAATTTCAAAAATGCATAGCCTGCCCTTCTTTTATCACATACTAGAAGAAAAGGAGGGATTTCATGGACAGATATCAGGCTGAGCAAATTATGAAAGCCAACAATAATGTTGAAGTGCAATACCAGGATGTACCGGTCTGGATAAAAAATGTACAGGGTTCTACGGCTGAAGTGGAAGTGATCGGTACAGGTAAAAAATTAACAGTGCCTTTGGCTGAATTGGAAAATACCGGACGTCCCATTAGTGAAGAAAACATTTATGGTTTGCAGTAAAGAAGAGGCGCAGCTGCGCCTCTTAAACATTTTATATTTTTCTAATCAGTCTGCCCCTTTACGGTTCTTAGTGGTTTTACCGCGGGACCCTCTATAATTTCTCCCTCATAAGTAAAACGGGAACCGTGACAGGGACAATCCCAGGATTTTTCGGCAGCATTCCATTTTAACTCACATCCCAAATGGGTACAAGTCGTATCAACCAGATGCTGTGTACCCTTTTCATCTTTGTATACCCCAACTTTATCGCCATCAATCATAATAACTTTAGCTTCACCGGCTTCAAGCTCAGTATCAGTAGGTACGGCTGACAGCTTGCCTTTGATTAATTGATTGGCTACATTTAAATTTTCTACCACAAAAGTTTTACCGGAAGCAGCAATGGTTTGCCGTGAAGGATTATAAAGATCCTGCCAGGGGCTTTCCCCACTGACAATTAAATCCCGAATAATCATGGCAGAGACCATACTGTTTGTCATCCCCCAGCGCCGAAAACCCGTAGCCAAAAAAAGATTTGGCGTATTGGGCAAAAAATAGCCGGCGTAGGGTATTTGATCGGGAGTTAAATAATCCTGTGTAGACCAACGATAAAGTATTTCCGCTCCAGGGTAAACTTCCCGGGCGTAGGCGACTAAATTTTGATAATGCTGCCGCGTGTCGACACCCTGTCCCGTTTTGTGATGCTCTCCGCCAATCATAATCAGTTCACCATCTTCGGTAGGCAGGGAGCGAAAAGAGCGTCCCGGTTCCTCCGCCGTAATATACATGCCACCGGGATATGCTTCCTGTGCTTTAATAGCCACTACATAAGAACGATGAGGAAACAGCCTGGCAAAATACAGGCCTGCTTTATTGTAGCAGGGATAATGAGAAGCAATTATCACTTTTTCTGCTACAACCTTTTTCCCTGCGGCCGTTGTGATCAAATAGTTTTTTTCCTCATCAATGTCAACAACTCTGCTTTGTATAAAGATGTGACTATTATCATCGGGTATGTCCTGGGCCAAAGCAAGTAAATACTTACGGGGGTGAAATTGAGCCTGTTTGCCAAATGACACGGCTGCCTTAATTTTAATCGGCAGCTCTATTTCCGTTACAAAATTGGCTTCAATGCCCAATTCCTGAGCTAATTTTGCTTCCTCCTCTATTTCCTGTACATAGCCGTCCCTTTCCGTATATACATAGGCAGTTTGCCGTGAAAAATCACAGTCAATTTCTTTTTCTTGGATAATCGCTTCAATCTCCCGAATTGCCTGTTCATTGGCGGCTGCATACTGCTGCGCCGCTTCCATTCCCATTTGTTTTTTGATTTTGTTATAGATGAGCCCGTGTTGGGAAGTTATTTTGGCCGTTGTATGCCCTGTGGCACCCTGACCCAAACGATCAGCCTCTAGCACAGCCACAGACAAACCGGCCTTTTTTAACAAATAAGCACAGCTAATACCGGTTATCCCACCACCGATAATGGCTGCATCAACCTTTATGTCCCGATCTAAAACAGGGTAATCAGCATCAGATGTTGATGCTAACCAATAGGGATGCGGCGGCTGAGCAAAAGTATATTTTTCCATGCAATCACCTCATTAGCTTATTCTCTTGTTGTTAGCATAGTCAACAAAGCCGAAATAATACAATAAAAAACCAGCAGCCTTACACTGCTGGTTTATCAATCATTATTTTCTATACTATAGCTTCGTTCGCATCCCCTGGTGGTCAATGATTAACATAATTAAAAACAAACCAATACCCACATTAAGAAAGACATCTTTTAAATCAAAGGTAAAAAAGCCCCTTACTAAAATATAGTCCAAACTGCCGTCCCAAAAGATTTTATCAATTAAAGAACAAAAAGCACCGGCAAAAAATATGGCAAAAGCAATCCCAAGTAAAGGAGTTATCTCCACTTTTTTTTCTACGTAGTTATAGAGCAAAAAAAGCAGAATCAAAGCAATAATTACTATAATAATATGAAGTGTTTTACCCATCCCCAGCTGCAGCATGGAATTAAGCCAGGAGTAATCACGATTAAATAAAGGCCTAAAATATAACCAAGGCTCCATGATGGGGATATTTGCATGTAAATAGCGACTGTTTATAATCAATTTTATTCCTTGCTCAATCATAATGAGCAGTGCTGCATAAAAACAAATTGATTTTCTACTCATTCTCTTCCTTCCAACCCTCGTCATTATCATTAAGAGACGCGTTTTCCTTAAACGTCTTTAAAGATAAAAGATGCATTGTGACGCCGGCTGCAATCAATAGCAGCATTAATCTTATAAATAATAAGGAAGTAAAAAAGACAGCCGATGATATTATACTTATCCAAAGTACAAAAATGGCAATTATTTTAGTTTTCAGGGGGATAGCCTTCTTTTCCCGGTAGTTTTTAATATATGCTCCGCACCATTTATGGTTTAACAACCATACATATAATTTTTCAGAACCGCGTAGATAACAGCCGGCTGCCAATAAAAGAAATGGCGTGGTGGGTAGAAGCGGTACAAAAACTCCGATCACTGCCAGCACAACCGCCAGTGAACCAATCAAAACAAGTACTGTTTTTCCCAGTTGTGTCATTTTAACTCCTAAAATCTTCCTTGTTTTTTAAGTTACGCCTACATTTTTTTATTATACCAAAAATAAGATTGCTTTGCTTATAAATTCACATAAACAAACAAAACCCTATTGGCACCTTAAGCAACCAATAGGGTTTTGTCTTCGCCTTAAAGTCTAGGCGTACCCCCTCACTTTTATTGCTTCAGCTATTCTGCTGATGGCAACAATATACGCTCCCGTTCTTAAATCAACTTGATGCTGCTGACTGGCGGCATAAACATTATCAAAAGCATTATACATATTGGTTCTTAGCTTCTCAAAAACTTCCTCTTCAGACCAATAATAATGCATTAAGTTTTGTACCCACTCAAAGTAAGAAACCGTTACCCCACCGGCATTGGCCAAAATATCAGGAATAACTGTAATTCCATTGGCATAAAGAATCCGGCTTGCTTCAGGGGTAGTGGGGCCATTGGCAGCCTCTGCCACAACTTTTGCCTTCACTCTGGCCGCATTATCGGCAGTAATCTGATTTTCCAAAGCAGCAGGAATTAAAATATCTACCGGCAACTCCAATAGTTCCGCATTAGTAATAGACCGGCTGCCGGGAAGGTTGACACACGACCCGGTGCTTGATTTATGCTCAGATACTTTATCAAGATCAATGCCGTCAGGATTATAAATGCCTCCGCGTGAATCACTCAAGGCCACTATTTTACAGCCTAATTGATTTAACAGAAAAGCAGCTTGCGAACCTACATTACCGTAACCCTGAATGGCCACAGCCGCCCCTTTTAGGTCAAGGCCAAGCTTTTCTGCCGCTTTAATGATGACAAAAACACATCCTTGGGCAGTTGCCTTTTCACGACCTAAAGAGCCGCCCACTACAATAGGCTTGCCCGTAACCACACCAAATTGGTTGCTTCCCTGCAGCCTGCTGTAAGCATCCATCATCCAAGCCATGACCTGAGCATTAGTATAAACATCCGGTGCAGGAATATCTTTATCTGGACCAATGATGGGGGCAATGGCTTCAATATAAGCGCGACTGATGCGCTGTAATTCCCCCTGAGATAATTCCTTAGGATTACAAATTACGCCACCTTTGCCGCCACCATAGGGGAGCCCGACAACACCACATTTAAAGGTCATCCACATGGAAAGGGCTTTTACTTCGTCGACAGTTACATCCGGGTGATAACGTACACCGCCTTTATAGGGACCGATGGCATCATTATGCTGTGAGCGTATCCCTTTAAACACCCTGACGGTTCCGTCATCCATTCTGACCGGGAATGTTACTTCTAGAACACGTTTGGGCTGTTTAAGTATCTCTTCAATTGCCGGGTCCAGCGATATGTATTTTCCTGCTTCACTAATCTGCTGCTGCGCTATTTCAAATGGATTTAAATTCTCTTTTGTCATGCTCCCACCCTCTTGTAAAATTAATTTTTGCCATTATACCAACAGCCTGCTAAAACTGCAAGAAAAATTTTTGCTTTCCCTTGCTAATACATTAAAGTACTTTCTTAAAAATTTAGAGGCTTATTGGCCTCTAAATTTAAAAAGATATTTTATCCACCGTCCAACATGGACATAATTGTGACAACATCTCCATCTTGCAGCTCCTGCTGCAGAATTTCTTCCAACGGCTTACTTTGTCCGTTAACTAAGATCAGAGCTGCTTTTTCTCTATCTATCTGTAGTTGAGCAATAATTTTGTCAGGTGTTAATCCGCCTTCATAGTCTAACTCTAATTGGCGGGGAAATGTTTTGCCTAAATCACCAAAAAGCTTAACCTGTATGCTCATTGCCAAATCACCTATTCTATCCCCAATTCTTTAATCTTAGCTTCGGTAGGTACGCCATTCTGGTCCCAACCGCGGGCTGCATAATACTTGGGCAGCATCTCGGGCAGCCGATTATATTGGCCGGCGGAAGGACCGCGTTTAATGGGTTCTTCCAATAGTCTTTGGGGAAGACGATCGTCTTTACTGGAGTAGCCTG
>JAAZIQ010000062.1 GCA_012800795.1 Bacillota bacterium | reverse complement strand
CAAATAGAAAGGATAAATGACGTTTCATTAAATTAAATTCCTTTTGATTTAATTTTACCCACAGTTGATAATATGTCAATATGCCCATTATTAAGTGTAGTAATTCTGCAATAATGTCACCCAATACCCTATTGTTGTCAGTCTGGTTGAAGATGCCTTGTCGGAGCATCTTTTTTGTTTTCTACCCGCTACAGAGGTAAAAAAATTTTTGAAAAAGTTGACTAGCAAAAAAGGAGTTTTGCAATGGATGTCGAAGAAAGTAATATCATGAAAAGAAACAATGTTGCGCAATACGCAACACTATAAAGTAGTTTTGCAAACTTATTACATATAACGGCGAAAATGTTGTGAAGGTCTAATAGGGTCAATTACATAAGAATTGCAACAAAGTTGCACAACACGCAACTTATAAACAATTACCAAAAGTGAGGGAGTGAAAAGTGACAGATAGCAAAATAGTAAAATCGGTTGATCGGGCATTAACGATTTTGAGTATTTTACAGCAGGCAGAAGAACCGATGGGTGTAACTGAAATCGGCGCCCAGATGGGATTGCACAAAAGTAGTGTATACCGTATTTTAGCTACGCTGGCGCGAAGGGGATATGTCCATCAAGATCCACTAACAGAACGTTATACTCTGGGTCTAAAGCTAGTAGATTTAGGAACCACAGTATTGAATCGTTTGGAACTACGCGGGATTGGCCTTCCATATCTGAAGTGGCTAATGGAATCAAGTCGTGAAGTAGCCCATTTGGTGGTTCTTCGAGATGGAAAAGCCGTTTATATCGAAAAGGTTGAATATCCGAGTCCCGTGAAGATGGCTTCTAGAATAGGAGCCAGTGTTCCCTTGCATTGTACTGCAGTGGGAAAGGCCATGCTGGCATTTTTACCTGAAGGAAGTGTCGAAGCTATAATTAATCAGGGCTTAGAGCGGCGCACTCCCAGTACCATAACCGATCCTGTGAAATTGCGAGAAGAATTGGAGCATATACGCAATTGTGGTTATGCTTGTGATTTAGAAGAGAACGAACTAGGAATTCGCTGCGTGGCAGCACCCATTTTTAACATTTCGGGCGAAGTGATAGCAGCCTGTAGTATTTCGGGACTAGCAATGACCATGACGGAAAGCAAGATTAAAGAATGTGCAGAGTTAGTGTGCGAAGCGGGCAGAAAAATCTCAGACGCCCTTGGTTATCGAAAGAAAGAGTGAAAGACAGTTGGAGAGCATTATGTGCTATCCCAGTTAGACCCAAAGGTGGTGAACTATGTTGGACTAAAAAATAGAGAGTAGGTTGAAACACTGGGAGAATCGTTCAGATAGTAAAATAGGCATATCTATTATTAAATCGTTTAATATGTGAGGAGATTCCCGATGCATATAATATCGAAAGCAAGCAGGAAAGATAACTTTTATGAGTTTTTTATCCGGGTACTGAATTCCCATGTTGGTGTTTCCGTACTGGCTATAATTCTGTCTATAGTTTTATTGGGAGCTTTAGCTGCACTATATGGGGCATCTCCCATTGAAGTAATTTTTGTACTATGCGAAGGAGCTTTGAGCGGCAAGAGGGCCATTGTCTATACCTTATTGCAGATGGCACCAATTGTACTATGTGCCCTTGCAGTTTATATTCCTGCCCGTGCGAGATTCTTTAATGTTGGTGGTCAAGGCCAGCTTGAAATCGGTGGTTTGGCTGCCATGATTGTGGGAACCTGTTTAACTGGGCCTCCAGCTCTGGTGATTGTACTTGCCATGTTAGCAGCTGTAGTAGGGGGGATGTTAACTATTTCTATACCACTGCTACTTAAAATGAAACTAGGCGCAAGTGAAATAACAACCACGATAATGATGAATTTCATTTGTACTTATTTGATATATGCACTGATTACATCGGGGCCGCTAAGGGACCCAGGTGCATTCTACGCTGCATCCAGGGGTGTTCCCGGGGAATACTTGTTGCCGCATTTTCCCCCCAATTCTGGATTGAATATAGGTGTCTATTTGGTTTTTGTAATAGCGATTATTGTGGCTTTGTTTATGAAGCACACTGTTGCTGGTATTAGGCTCAAGGCATCTGGGATGAATATGAATGCCGCCAGGGCTGCCGGCATTCAAGTCAATCGTTTGATTGTTCTTTCAACCCTGGCGGGTGCAGCATGTGCTGGTTTTGCGGGGGGTATGGTAGTCTTGGGTGTTACTGAACGTCTTGCTGAGGGATGGGCTCTGGCATGGGGTACTACAGGCATGGCTGTTGCCCATTTGGGTGGGTCACCTTTAGGAATACTGCCAATTGCCTTCATACTGGCAGTTGTAGAAATAGGTGCAAGATATATGCAAGCCATGACAGGAGTCATCCCTATTCCTCCAGCTTGCGGTAGAGGGTGGCGATGCTGATGCCGAGTTTCTTGGCAATCTTCCGCTTGGCCTCCAGGCTGCTGCCGAAGCGCCGGATGTGATCCTGGATAATGGTTTTCTCAAACCTCCTGGTGATTTCCGCCAGGGTCAGGTTCTCCCTTTCGTCGGTGGCCATCATTTTTTTCTT
>JAAZIQ010000011.1 GCA_012800795.1 Bacillota bacterium | reverse complement strand
GGAACCTCCGCCTCCTTTTAGGGGGTATTCATTCTGCTAGAATGTGAGGTTCCTCTTTCTATTTTAAATAGATTTTTCCTTCAAAAACCTATAGTAATTTTACACTAACCTGCTGCACTTATTTACCAATATAACCGCTCTTTACGTTCGGCATATATGGCCGCAGTACCTCTGGAATTTTGACTGTCCCGTCTTCCTGCTGATAATTTTCCAAAATGGCGGCCACAGTCCGGCCGATGGCCACTCCGGAACCATTAAGGGTGTGGACAAATTCAGCCTTTGCACCCGGCCGACGGCGAAAACGAATACCGGCGCGACGCGCTTGAAAATCGCCAAAATTACTGCAGGAAGAAATTTCACGATAAGCATTGTAGGAAGGCAGCCATACTTCCAAATCATATTTTTTGGCTGCAGCAAAACCAAGATCTGCTGTACACATTAAAACAGTACGGTAAGGCAGCCCCAACCGCTTCAGCACTTCTTCCGCATCAAGGGTTAGCTTTTCCAGTTCAGCTATGGAATCTTCAGGCTTAACGAATTTCACCAGCTCCACTTTATTAAATTGATGCTGCCTGATTAAACCACGTGTATCGCGGCCGTGTGCTCCCGCTTCAGCCCGGAAACAAGCACTGTAAGCAACATAATATAGTGGGAGCTGCTCTGCACTTAAAATTTCCTCTCTGTGAAAATTAGTAACAGGCACTTCCGCTGTCGGTATTAAATAATAATCTGTTTCGGCCACACGAAAGGCGTCCTCTGCAAACTTAGGCAGCTGTCCCGTTCCCACCATACTATGACGATGCACCATAAAAGGTGGAAATACTTCCGTATAGCCGTGTTCTGTAGTATGCAAATCGAGCATAAAATTAATCAGTGCTCGTTCCAATTGTGCACCCAGCCCTTTATAAAAGGCAAAGCGAGCTCCGGTAACTTTACCGGCACGTTCAAAATCTATGATATCCAGCTTTGCGGCCAAATCCCAATGTGCTTGCGGGGTAAAATTAAAAGCTGGTTTTTCCCCCACATAGCGGATAGGCACATTATCGTCCTCACTTTTACCTACCGGAACCGATGCATCAGGAATATTGGGCAAGGTTAAAAGGATTTCCTCTAACTCCTGCTCCACCTCCCGCAGCTTTTGATCAAGTTCTTTTATGCGCTGCGATACCGTACGCATTTCTTCAATCAAAGCGCTGGCATCCTCTTTATTGCGCTTCATCTTGGCCACTTCGTCGGAGACAGTATTGCGCTTATTCTTTAACTGTTCCACTTCGTGCAATAGCTCACGACGTAAATTATCCACCTGCACGAATTTATCAAGAGAGGCTTCCTCTCCTTTATCTTCCAGCGCTTTACGTACTACATCTATATTTTCTCGAACAAATTTTAGATCAAGCATTAACCGAGCCTCCTTGTACATATATTAAAAATAAAACTCATCCCCTTAGGGACGAGTTTGCTCGCGGTACCACCCTAGTTGGTCAGTACATGACCCCCTCTGGCTGCATAACGTGCAGACACGGCAGAGGCTACTAATTTCACCCCTACACCTCCGGACCGGAATTCACCTTGCCGCCTTACCGGTTCACAGCAGCCACCGGCTCTCTGAAAAGGCAAGAAAGATTACTTTTGTCCTTCCTTGGTTTTTTCGCTTTATTTTATGCATAGTATACCCCGATCAGCAAAAAAATGCAAGCTAAAGCAAAATAAACATGTTATAATTTAGTAAGCATCAGGCGCAAATCTCATACTTTTTTAGTACATTATAATTATAGTTCGCAAAGACTGGATGTGATTCCTATGTCAGCTTTTTTTATTGCCTTTATAAGTACTCTTTTTGCTGAAATGGGGGACAAAACACAACTTGTCACCCTAACCTTGTCCACTCGTTATCCGCCTTTACGCGTGCTTACCGGTTCCTTAAGCGCCCTTGCCGCCATTACCGGAATAGCTGTACTGCTGGGGGATTATCTTGCCAATTTATTACCGGAAACAACCACACTTCTGGCTAGCGGCATTTTTTTTCTGATAATAGGGGTTTGTCTTTTTTTACAAAAAGTAGATGATGAAGAAAGCGTGGAAACTCCACACAGCCGGGTAACACTACAGACATTCATTATGGTTTTCTTGGCGGAATTAGGCGATAAAACACAACTTACAGCCATTGCCCTGTCGGCTGCCTATGGCCAACCGCTTGCAGTTTTTTTCGGTGCCATGGCCGGCCAGACCATTAATCACAGCCTTGCCGCCTTTTTAGGCTCACGCCTTTTGTCACGTTTACCTGATAAACTGATTAAAACCGGCAGCGCACTGCTTTTTATTATTTTTGGGCTTTTATTTATCATCTCCGTTTTACGTTAATCTACAGACGAGAGCCTTACATTTCCTCCGGTGCATTAATGCCTAACAAATAAAGACCGTTAACTAAAACTTGTCGTACAGCGTCTATTAAGGCCAGACGGGCATTGCGGCTTGCTTCTTCCGCTTGCAGTACAGGACACCGGTGGTAAAAACTATTAAAGGCAGCCGCCAGATCCACTACATAGCGCGCAACAAGTGAAGGTTTGTATGTTTGCGCGGCCCGTATAATTACATCGGAGAACCTAGCCAGTAAACGTATTACATGTTGTTCTTCTTCATTGGTTAATAATGTGGCATCATATGATGCCGGCCATGAGTCGGCCTTGCGTAAAATACTGCAAATTCGGGCATGGGCATATTGTACATAGGGCGCCGTTTCTCCTGTGAAATCTAACACCTTATCCCAGTCAAATTCTATGTTTTTAATGCGGTCATTAATCAGATCGCCAAAAATGACGGCTCCAATACCTACTTGGCGTGCCACATCTTCTTTATTTTTTAGCCCCGGATTTTTTTCCCGGATTATTTCTTTTGCCAGTTCCGTGGCTTTAGTAAGGACATCTTCTAAAAAAACCAGAGTTCCCCGACGGGTAGACATTTTACCCTCTTTATAGTAAATAAGACCAAAAGGTACATGCACACAATCTTCCGCCCACTGATAGCCCATTTTGCGCAGCACAGCAAAAAGCTGCTGAAAATGAAGTGATTGGTCTGCTCCAACCACATAAAGCATTTTAGCAAAATTATATTGCCGCTGGCGGTAAATGGCTGCACATAAATCACGTGTGGCATATAAAGTAGCGCCATCCTGCTTACGCAGTAAACAGGGCGGTAAGTTTTCCTCGCTTAAATCTACAATTAAAGCACCTTCAGAAATGCTGGTAAGACCTTTTTCCTCGATTAATTTTATGGCCTCATCAAGCATTTCGTTATAGAAACTTTCGCCCTGATAAGAATCAAATTCTACTTCCAATAATTTATAAATACGCTTAAATTCCGCTAAACTAAGGTCACGGAAGCGTTGCCAAAGAGCTTTGGCTTGTGCATCACCGTCTTCAAGTTTTTTAAACCAAGCTCGCGCCTCATCCTCCAACTGAGGATCTTTTTCTGCCTCTCGGTGAAAACGGACGTACAGCTCATATAAGTAAGTTATGGGTTCTTTTTCCAGTTTTTGTTCATCACCCCACCGCAAGTAGGCGACTATTAATTTTCCAAACTGTGTTCCCCAATCGCCAAGGTGGTTTATGCCGACACAATTGTATCCCAAAGCTTCATACAAGCGGTAAAGGGAATTGCCGATTACAGTTGACCTTAAATGGCCAACACCAAAGGGTTTGGCAATATTAGGTGCAGAAAAATCAATAACTATTGTTTGCCCCTTACCCACTTCCTGCTGACCGTAGGCTTTGCCTTGCGCTAAAATGCTTTCTACCGTTGTCTTGGCTAATAAACGGCGATTGCAGAAAAAGTTAAGATAAGGGCCTTTTGCTTCAATGCGCTCAAAATAATCGCTACCCGGAAGTTTAACAGCCAAATCAGCCGCAATGGCGGCCGGATTTTGCCGACGTTTTTTTGCTAATTTGAAGCATGGAAATGCAAAGTCCCCCATTTCCGGGTTGGGTGGCGTTTCTAAATCCATGGCAAGCTCGTGCTCGTCCATTTCAATCAAATCTTTCAACAAACCTACTACTTCCTTACGAAATATCTGCATAAAAAAAGACCCTCTTTTTTCTTTTTTTCCCTTATTATACCCAAATAAGATCCAACCTGCAAGCGGCTTCAATTACAGCGATAGTGTCAACCCACTGTAGGGAAAAAATAATTTCACCAATCCTGAAAGGACGCCCACTCGAAATCACATTTATTCCACGGTGTTACGGTGTTGTTGACAATGAGCCTCCGCCGACATGAAT
>JAAZIQ010000061.1 GCA_012800795.1 Bacillota bacterium | reverse complement strand
GTAAGGCACGGGACTTTGACTCCCGCATGCGTAGGTTCGAGTCCTACCGCCCCAGCCAAGTTAATAACAGGTGGACATCCACCTTTAAATTTTTTGAGCCATTAGCTCAGTCGGTAGAGCACCTGACTTTTAATCAGGGAGTCCCGCGTTCGAGTCGCGGATGGCTCACCATTTTAATTGCGAGAGTGGTGGAACGGCAGACACGCTAGATTCAGGATCTAGTGGGCATTAGGCCCATGGGGGTTCAAGTCCCCCCTCTCGCACCATCACAAGCTCTTTTAAAACCCTTAGTACACAAGGGTTTTTTCTTTTTGTGATGACAATTTTTTATCATGGCAGAGAATAAAAACTGCTTACATGCTGTGTCATCTTTAGCATAGGTTTATGGTGGAGGGATTTTTATGTCTTACTGCATTTTACTATAGAGATGATCCGCACCAAAACCACCTTTCACGGCCTAACTGTTCCGGCGGCAATAGCCTTAATTTGTCCACACTGCTCTGACTATCTCACCTATTTTTGCCATGATTATTCCCGTCATACCCCCACAGATAGCGTTACTTTTAGCGGCTTCTGCCCCGCATGTGAGGGTAAAGCCGCCTTTTGGCTTGTTAATTGCCGGGACTCTGAACAAAGTAAAATATTTATGTATCCGCCACCATCCCGAGTGCGGGCAGTTATGCAAGATTTAGAATATGTTCCACAGCAAATTAGCGAAAATTATCTGGAAGCTCTGGCAACCTACCATCATAAATACTATAAAGCTACCACCACGATGGTGCGGGCTTCTTTAGAGAGCATTTTTCAAACAGTCTTAGGGCACGGTGAAATTACAGAACTGGCCGATTTAATTACTCAACTGGCAGATAAAACTGATCTTACTGGCAAAATAAAAAGCGTCAGCTCTACCATTGCAAACAGTAAGCAGCTAATACACTACTTTAGTTTTATTAAACCACCAACTCAACAGACTGCTGCAGCTCTACTTAGCTTACTTGAATTTATTTTAACCTATACATATGCTGCACCGGCAAAAATACTGTCTCTTCAGCAAGAAATAAACTGTTTAGAGGAAGAATAGTGTATAATAGGCTTGAGGTGTATATATCATGACAGAGAAGCCGTGGGGCACTTTAGTCGGAGTAAGGCCGGCCAAACAGTTGCACAGATTGCTAGACCAGGGGATGAATTATGAAACTGCATTTGCGCAAATGCACGCGGAAAGCAAAATCAGCCCTGAAAAATTTTCCTTGCTATGGCAGGTCTGCCAAAAAGAAAGACCAATTTTAGCTGAAAGTTCGCAGCCACATCTTTTTAGCGTTTATGTGGGTATTCCTTTTTGCCCCACACGCTGTTTATACTGCTCTTTTCCTTCCCATTCTTTAACCGAATTAGGAAGCTTTCGCAAACAATTTATAGCGACACTATTAGAAGAAATTGTTGCAACCGGTGCTCTCACCCAAGAGTTAAATTTGCAGCCTTATACCGTTTATTTTGGTGGCGGGACACCCACAGCACTTAATGCAGAAGAACTGGATACAATAATCAGTGCTTTACGTCAAGCCTTCCCGGGTACTTGGTGTGAGTTTACAATCGAAGCGGGACGGCCGGATACTTTAACGGCAGAACATTTGGAGGTCATGTCCCAACATGGGGTTAACCGTATTAGTATAAATCCGCAAACAATGCATCAAGCAACTTTAAACCGCATTGGCAGACGTCATACTCCTGAAGATATTATACATGCAATGCAGGCTGTGCGTCGTACGAAGATTGATATTATTAATATGGACTTAATTGTTGGCCTGCCAGGTGAGAAACCCAAACTGGTTCAAGCATCAGTACAGCAGGTGCTTGCCTTGTCTCCTGAAAATATTACTTTACATGTCTTTTCCCGTAAGCGTGCTTCACGCTATGCCAAAAACGAAGAATTATTCCCTTTGCCGGATAAAGACAAAATAATAGAAATGCATGGTATTGCCACAACATTGATTACAGAACAGGGCTATCAGCCCTACTATCTCTATCGCCAACGTGATATTTTGGGTGGGTTGGAAAATATCGGTTATGCACTGCCCGGCTCTGAATGCCTATATAATATTGTCATGATTGAAGAACGTCATCATATTCTGGGCCTAGGCGGCGGTGCTAGCAGTAAATTTATTCGTCCTGACTTTTCTTTAAAAAATATTTCCAGCCCCAAGGATGTACGAATGTATATAGAACGCTGTCCACAGCTGCTCCAACTTCGTGAGCATGAGTTAAGAAAAGTAATCTCTTTAGCTAAAATAAATTCTTGAGTTTTTACCCTTCTTTACTTCCTATTAACAGATTCACTAGTCATAAAAAAAGCTTACGCTGCCTGTCGTAAGCCTCTTAAAAGCAATATATTTATATTTGTTTATAATTCCCTGCAAATTTCCCCAAGATAAACTCTTTAAAGTCCTGTAGATTTTCCACATCCTTTTTCCTGATTAATGAAGCTTGATTTGCCGTTAAGTAGAAAATAAAATAATCTTTACTTTCCACTACAGTATAAAACTGATTGTATTTTAGTTCCCCGGTAGATTTTAGAGCATTATTTTCAATGACAATTTTATCATCATAAAATTTCAAAGTATTGACACTATCAAAACTACCTGTTTTATCTGTTTTTATGCGTTGTTTATTCTTACTTTCAACTTTTAAAATAACAACTACTATTGCCAGCGCAAATAAAAAAATCCAGCTAATTATAAGTTTGCACCAAAGAAAATTTCCCTTATCATAACTAACTATTACACTACCCAATAAAGAAATTAACAGCAAAAATGGAATTATCAATTTGTTTCTTTTAAAAGTGGCTAGATATAAAAACTTCCTATAATCTTCTTTTGTCATGGTGGTGTTAACAATAATTTTGGGCTCTTCCACTTCTTACGCCCCCTGTAAAAAACTTTATTAAAGCTGTTTCAGTAAAAAAGAGAAAGACGGCGCAACTCAGTGCCGTCTGCTTAAATTTCCTGATGTTTGACTTTTAAACCATTTTCTTTCCGTTAACCCAAAAATCAGTTGCCTTTTCATAAGTTAATAGTTCCTCTTTCTTAAAAAAGAGCTTAATTTCCCTTTCTGCACTTGCCTCCGAGTCTGACCCATGCACGACATTATTGCCCAAGTACATGGCAAAATCACCGCGTATGGTGCCTGGAGCAGCAGAGGCCGGATTGGTCTGTCCCATCATGGTTCGTACTACGGAAATAGCATTTAAACCTTCCCAGACCATGGCAACAACAGGACCGGAAGTTATAAAATCAATTAACTCATCATAAAAGGGTTTACCTTGATGTTCACCGTAATGTTTAGCCGCCAACTCCTGCGAAACCTGCATTAATTTAAGACCTACCAGCTTGAGGCCTTTTTGTTCGAAGCGCTTAATAACTTCACCAATTAAACCACGTTGTACTCCATCGGGTTTTACCATTACAAAAGTTCTTTCCATTTTGTCACTCCTTAGTATGTAATGAGCGGCCGATCATCTTCTATGATTCTTTTTTCCATTTCTTTTGCCGTACGAACATCTTTGGGAATGGCAAACATAGCACGGTGTGTTTCACCATCATAATACTTCAAGTCTGTTATTTTCCTTTCCTCTAAACGCTGATTAATTTCTTCTTCTGTAATTTGCAGTGGATCAAAGCTTTTAGCAGCAAGAGCAAAAGCCCAGGTGGAATCATAAGAAGGTATAAAATTCCAATAAGATCGCACAATGGGAAAGGAAGTTTTTAGGGTATTGCAAATGGCTGCATGGCACTCGATTAGACGGGGATTAAATGACCCGGCCTGCAGAGCGATTATGCCATCAGCAGTTATCCTTTCATATGCAATTTCATAAAATTGCTTGGTAAAGAGTAAGTACGAGGGGCCATCATCCAAGGGCTCTGTAAGATCCATAAAGATAATATCAAAAACTTCATCTGTTTTCTTTAAATATTTGCGAGCATCCATATAATGAACCCTTACCTTCGGGTTATCAAAAGCGCCCTGATGCCACTCGGGTAAATATTTTTTACATAATTCCACTACTTCACGATCAATATCTACCATCACAATCTGTTCAACACTTGGATGACGGAGAATTTCCCGTAAAACTGCGCCCTCACCACCACCAACTATCATTATATTTTTAGGCGCAGGATGCAAAATCATAGCCGGCTGAATAAGAGCTTCATGATATATATACTCATCATATTGCGATGATTGAATTTTACCATCAAGAATTAAACAGCGTCCATAAAAATCAGTATCAATAATTTCTACTGTCTGATACTTAGTTTGTCCACTGTAAACAAAGCGTTCTACACCATGCATATGCGCTTGGGTAGGATGAGTATATTCAATAAACCACTTCCAGGTTGGCGCTCTCAAGCGTCTTCCCCCTTTCGGTTAGAAGTTCGCTGCTTTAACGGAGACTTCATCCTGAAACATACCGCGCTTAATTTCTTTTGCATCAATTCGTTGAGCAGCAAAGTATTCCTTTAAATAATTACATGAAACCCAAGGATCAACTTTTTCACCGCATGTAAAAACATCTACTGCTGCATAACCCAGTTCGGGCCATGTATGAATAGCAAGGTGCGATTCCGAGATTACAACAACCCCGCTAACACCTTGGGGACTGAATTTATGGAATGCCACTTCCCGGATCTCAGCGCCGGCTTCCAACGCTGCGTCCACCATTGTTCTTTCGATCCTTTCTATATCATTAAGGATCTCCGCTGGACAACCATAAAATTCAGCCAAAACATGACGACCTAATGCGCTCATTTCTGAAGCCTCCTTTATTTTTTTTTCGCCCACGGGGGACGTTTTCTAACCAGTAAACAATCAAGATAAATTGTAACAAATTCACGGGAAATGTCAATGATTTATGTAAAATATTTTTTTATTTCTAGCTTGGAAATTTAATTACGCAAGCTTTGAATAGGAGCCGGGATTCGTCCACCTCGTCGGACAAAATCAACTGCAGAAAAGGAGTTAACAGACATAACTGGCGCACGTCCCAACAGACCACCAAACTCCACATATTCACCGACATTTTTGCCGGGTGCCGGTATAATCCTTACCGCCGTTGTTTTGTTATTTACTACACCTAAAGCCGCTTCATCAGCAATAATGGCTGCAATGGTTTCCACAGGAGTATCTCCAGGTACTGCAATCATATCCAGTCCTACAGAACAAACACAAGTCATGGCTTCTAATTTATCGAGAGTTAAAGCACCTTCATCAACAGCACGAATCATGCCGGCATCCTCACTTACGGGAATAAACGCACCTGAAAGCCCGCCCACATAGGATGAAGCCATGGCGCCTCCTTTTTTCACTGCATCATTCAAAAGTGCTAAAGCAGCCGTGGTGCCATGTGTACCACAGCGCTCCAAACCCATAGCCTCCAGTATTTCAGCCACGCTGTCCCCAATGGCAGGTGTCGGCGCCAAGGAAAGGTCAACAATGCCAAAAGGAACCCCTAGCCTCTCTGCCGCAGCGCGGCCAACTAATTCCCCCATTCTGGTAATTTTAAAAGCAGTCTTTTTAATCGTTTCCGCTAAAGTGCCAAAATCTGCATCCTTTACTTTCTCCACCGCACTTTTTACCACACCCGGTCCGCTTACACCGGTATTAATGACACATTCAGGCTCACCAATGCCATGAAAAGCACCTGCCATGAAAGGATTGTCTTCCGGCACATTAGCAAAAACAACCAATTTTGCACATCCCAAGCCATCCCGATCGGCAGTTAAAACCGCCGTTTCTTTAATAATTCTGCCCATCTGGTAAACTGCATCCATATTAATCCCGGCTTTAGTAGTAGCCACATTCACGGAAGCACAAACTCTCTCAGTAGTCGCTAAAGCATGAGGTATGGACTGCAGCAGCAGCTGATCACCTTTTGTCATTCCTTTATGGACAAGGGCAGAAAAACCGCCAATAAAATTTACCCCCACTTCTGCCGCAGCACGATCTAAAGTTTTGGCAAAATCTATGTAGCTCTCCACATTGGCTGCTTCTGCAATCAGGGCGATGGGAGTAACCGAAATCCTTTTATTTATAATAGGTATACCATACTCACTGGCTAAAGCTTCTCCTACTGGGACAAGATTGCGGGCAAGTCGTGTAATTTTATCATAAATTTTTTGACAGGATCGTTTATGGTTTTCATCGACACAATCCCGTAAACTAATGCCCATGGTAATAGTGCGGATGTCCAGATGCTCTTCCTGAACCATTTTTATTGTTTCCATAATTTCCTGCATTGTAAACATAATACGCACCCCTCACTTTAAATGCGATGCATATAGCGAAAAGCATCCTCATGCTGTGCATCAATTTTAATACCCAACGACTCCCCCACTTCTTTTAGCTTTGCTTTTAAGGTTGCCAAATCAATTTTACTTTTTTCCAGGTCAGCAATTAAAATCATAGTAAAAAGATCCTGCATAATGGTTTGGCTAATATCAAGTATATTAATGTTATTTTCTGAGAGAATATTGGCCACAGCGGCTATAATTCCAACACGGTCTTTCCCCAGTACACTAATAATAACCCTTTTTCCCTGTATTTCCCTCTTCATGCCATCGCTCCTCTTACTATTTTTTTATAAATAAAAATCATTATTGTTATGATGTATTTCCGCATTATTTTATCATAAAATATTGCATCATGGGAAGTAAAACTGCAGAAACTACTGCAATTCTATTATTTTTGCCAAAGATGCAATAGAAAAAAGAGGCTGATTTATAAATCAGCCTCCCTTATTAAGCTTTATTATTCCGCAATAGTGGCATACATAAAGTATTTGTAACCCAGCGGGGAAGAATATGCATTCTGCAATTTATTACTCATGAGATAGAGATCTACATAGTAGTAAATCGGCGCAACAACGGCTTCTTCAAAAAGAATATCTTCTGCCTGGTGCATTTTTGCAAAACGTTCTTCAGGATCGCTGGATGCTTTAATCTCAGCAATCAGCTTGTCGTATTCTGCATTTGACCATTGAGCGTCGTTGTTACCGCTGCCGGTGATCCACATATCCAAGAAGGAAATAGGATCATTGTAGTCTCCTAACCAGCCGTTACGAGCGATTTGATAGTCACCGTTTTTACGAGTGTTGAGGAAAGTTTTCCATTCTTGAGAAGCCAGTGTTACTTCTACCCCAAGCTCAGCCCACATTTGTTGCAGTGCTTCTGCAATTAGTCTGTGGCCGTCACTTTCAACATTATAGATATATTCTACTGTGGGGAAGCCTTCGCCATTTTCATAGCCGGCTTCTTTCATTAATTCTTTAGCTCTGGCTAAATTATCTTCATATGCAGCTTCTGAGGGATCATAGTAGTTTCCGCCCACTTCACGGAATTCTTTAGTGGGGTCGGCATCTCTTAAACCGGTGGGTACAAAGGCGCCTGCAGGCTGCTGACCGGCTTTACCGATTTCTCTGCAGATGAATTCGCGGTTAATGGCTAAGCTAAACGCTTCCCGTACAAGGGGATTATCAAAGGGCTCAGCTTGAGTGTTAAAGCTGATATAGTAGGTACCCAGCTGACCTTCAATATAAAACTCATCTTTATCTCTCCAGGCATCAATTTCTTCGGTGGGAATGTCGTCACCAAAGAGAATTTCACCTTTTTCAAAAGCAGTCAATACTGCATTGGGGTCACCCATTAAGACAAATTTGATTTTGTCAGGACCTAAAGCGTCTACATCCCTATAGTTTTCATTCTTCTCATAAACGATGTGAGAAGAAGGTACCCATTCTGTCATTTTATAGGGACCATTGCCAATATAGGTCTCAGGAGCTAATGCCCACTGCTCCCCATGTTCTTCAATTGTAGCTTTTTGTACAGGGAAGAAAGTGGGGAAAGCTGTTAACTCCAAGAAGTAGGGTGTTTTAGCAATCAATTTTACTTCCAAAGTTTTTTCATCGAGAGCTTTTACAGCTAATTTGCCTTTACCTTCGATGGCGTCTGCATAGCCTTCGATAGACTCAAACATGTAAGCATAGTCAGCACCTGTCTCGGGAGACACTGCTCTGTTCCAGGAGTAAACAAAATCTTCAGCTGTCAGATCTGTGCCGTCGCTCCACTTGAGACCATCACGCAGTGTAAAAGTGTAGGTGAGCTCATCTTCACTAATTTCGACTTTTTCTGCTTGTGCCGGCACAGGGATGCCGTCTTTGTCTAAGGTGTAAAGGCCTTCAAATGCGTGGATAATCAAGGTTGCACCATCAACGGCAGAGTTGAGAGCCGGGTCGATGGTATCGGGGTTTGAACCGATGTGGACAGGCAGTACTATTTCCTCACTGCTGCCGCCGCCGCCGCCACAACCGGCTAAAACGCCGCCTACCAGCATCAATAATGCCAGTAGAAATGCAGTTTTCTTCATTTCTTTTTCCTCCTCTTTTTTTGCATTTATATATTTAGACTTTCATAAATGAAAGACTAAATCCCAGCAGAATCAATTACTTTGTAACATGATGACAGGCCACAAAATGGCCCTCTTTTACTTCCTTTAATTCAGGCTCTTCTTCTGCACATATTTTTGTAGCATAGCGACAACGAGTCCGGAAGCGACAGCCTGAAGGTGGATCTAAGGGACTGGGCACATCGCCTTCCAGAACAATCCTTTGCCTTGTGCGGCTTACTTGTGGATCAGGAATGGGAATAGCAGAAATTAAAGACT
>JAAZIQ010000060.1 GCA_012800795.1 Bacillota bacterium | reverse complement strand
CGAGTGGGCGTCCTTTCAGGATTGGTGAAATTATTTTTTCCCTACAGTGGGTTGACACTATCGGTCACTAGAATTTTGCTTGCGTAAACTTAATTTATTTGGTAAACTATAGTCAAATTTAAAAACTATGGCAACAGGTACTCTTACGAGTATAAAGGGAATCAGGTGCAAATCCTGAGCGGTCCCGCCACTGTAACCGTGAGTTTCAAAGCATTATGCCACTCGCCTGTCGGGGAAGGCGCTTTGAAGCGATGACTGGAAGCCAGGAAACCTGCCTGTTAGTCCATTTACTCCATGTAAATTAGTCGTGCCCTCGGGTCAAGGGAAACGTGATTTTTTTATGCTTCTCAGACCGATGGTCTGATTTTTTTATTTGCCACCGGAACTAAGAGGAGATCTATTTATGGAGTTATAAAGCAGATTTAATTGTAATACTGCTTTCCAGTGATCTTCAGTGACAGAGAGGATTGAAAAATTCGAATAGGCAAATGAGCTGACTTGAAAAGCCTGAAAGAAAGGAAAATGGGAAATGAAGTATATCGTAAATCTTTCCAATGAAAAGAGCCAATTGGCATGGTTTCGAAACGACAGTAAGCAGATAGAATCATTCTTGGACCGCAACCACTTAGATGGGATAGAGCTTTTTTATCATGGCCGCGAAGGGCTGGAAGTAATTCCGCGGCAGCGTGTTTACGGAATGCATTTGCGTTTTTGGCCCATGTGGCTTGATTTTTGGCAGGGAAATGAGGAGGAACTGCTCAGACAATTTGATTCTCACGAAAATATTCAACATTTTTATGGTGGGCTTTCTCGGAAGTGTTTAGTAGACTATTATCAAGAAGAATTTCGTCTGGCAGAAGAGCTGTCGGCAGAGTATGTAGTATTTCATGTCAGCCATGTACAAATGGAACATATTTACACCCGTCAATATTGCTATAATGACTGGGATGTAATGAAGGCCACGGCGGAACTTGTAAATGAGGCCTTTGGCAGCGTTGATCGGGGGGTTACTATTCTTTTTGAAAACTTGTGGTGGCCCGGTTTAACATTTTTGGATCCACAAAAAACGGAGTCTTTCCTTCAGCTAATCAATTATCCCCGCAAAGGTTTTATGTTGGATACCGGCCATTTAATGATTACAGGCTGCAATGTACGGGATGAAGAAAGTGGCTTTGCTTATATGTTGGAAAAGTTGACTGCTTTGGGTGAGCTGAAAAAATATATTAAGGGTATCCACTTAAATAAATCTTTAGCTGGAGAATATCTGCAGCAGTGTCATAAAGACAAGGAAGAAAAATTGCGCAGCTTAAGCAATGTTTGGGACCGCTACATGGAAGCACGTAAACATATTATGCAAATTGATCAGCATCTACCGTTTGAGCAGCCGGGCATTAAAAAGGTTGTGGAGTTTGTCGCCCCGGACTATTTAGTTCACGAGTTTGTGGCAGACAATTTAAACAGCATTGAGCGGTCAATTGAAATACAAAACAAAGCCCTAGGCAGAACGAATTAAATATACAGTTAAAGTCTTGCAGGCTTGATAAACTTGACAAATAAAATGGGCAGGCTAAAATTTATAGACATAGAGTAAATTTTCTACATATTTAGGAAAGAGGTTTTTATGATGGCTAAAGTACCAACACGGGAAGAAGCTTATGCGCTGCTTAAGGAGTACAATAAAAGTGACAGTTTAATAAAGCATGCTTTAACTGTGGAAGCGGTAATGTGCCATTTTGCCGAACTGTTTGGAGAAGATCCCGAAAAGTGGGGCATTATCGGTTTAGTACATGATTTGGATTATGAAATGTATCCGGAGGAGCATTGTAAAAAAACACAGGAAATTCTAACGGAGAAAAACTGGCCTGAAGATTACATCCGTGCCATTGTTAGTCATGGCTGGAAAATTTGTACTGACGTGGAGCCGGTGGAAAAAATGGAGAAAGTTTTATATGCCACTGATGAATTGACAGGTTTAATTGCTGCCACTGCGCTGATGCGGCCCAGCAAAAGCATTTATGACACAACGGTTAAATCGGTAAAAAAGAAATGGAAACAGAAAAACTTTGCAGCGGGAGTAAACAGGGAACTCATTGCTGAAGGTGTCAGGATGCTGGGCATGGAATTGGATGAGGTAATTGCCGAAACTATAACTGCTATGCAAAAAGTGGCAGACACTATTGGTTTAAAAGGTGAGCACGATTAATGCCTATTAAAAAACACGTGATGGAACTTCACGTGTTTTTAATCTTTTTATTTTTAGGGATGCAGGCTAAAAGGAGTGGTTATCATCAATAGTATTGTTACAGCAAACGGTGAAACAATTATTATTCGTGAGACGCAACCGGCAGATGCGGGTGCCTTGCTGCAGTTTTTAGAAAAAGTAGGTGCGGAATCAGAGTTTTTAACCTTTGGACCGGGAGAATTGGCAATGACAGTGGCAGAGGAGGAAAAATTTCTTGCTGGGTTTGCTGCTCAAAAGAATTCTTTGGCATTAATTGCACTGTCCCAGACAGAAATTGTGGGAAGTCTCACTTTTATTGGCGGTAAAAGGAAAAGGATAGAGCACGCAGGCGAGTTTGGTCTTAGTGTTTTAAAAGAGTACTGGCAGCAGGGAATAGGCAGTGCATTAATCAAGAGGATGCTAGAATGGTGCCGACAGTCTGGAATCAGAAAAGTTAATCTGCGTGTACGTGAGGACAATTTAGCGGCAATTAGACTTTATCAAAAATTTAGTTTTCGCGAAGAAGGCCGTATTAGCCGTGAATTTTATCTTAACGGCCGTTTTTATGCTTCACTGGCCATGGGATTAACAATTGATTAAATTTAAATTGTTGCACGAAATCTAAAAGAGCACTGGCACATACCGCAAAAAATCATTATCAATTGTGCAGGTGAATAGATTATTTTAGAGAAAGTAAACATGAGCTAATTCCATTTGGCTTAGCAATTGAAAAGGAGTGAAGCAAATGTTGGTTACAACTACTCCCAATATTGAAGGAAGAAAAATTGTTGCATACCGTGGTATTGTTTTTGGTGAAGTTATTTCCGGTGTGGACTTTATTAAAGACTTTACAGCATCACTGCGTGACTTCTTTGGCGGTCGTTCCGGCGCTTATGAAGGAGAGCTGATTGAAGCACGGGAAGCGGCAATTGATGAAATGATAAAGCGAGCAAAGGACATTGGCGCCAATGCTGTGGTAGGCGTCGATATTGATTATGAAGTTTTGGGACAAAACGGAAGCATGTTAATGGTTACTGCTTCCGGTACGGCCGTTGTGGTTGAATAAAACTGCTTTTTTGTGTTGTTGTACATATAACTTTAAGAAAAAAATTAAAGAAAGGAGCATATGTAAATGGATCTTTTATTAACTCGGCGCAGTATACGTAAGTTTACTGAGCAAAAACTTACTGATGAGCAAATTGAAAAACTGCTGAGGGCAGCAATGTCGGCTCCATCGGGAAGGAATATCCGTCCCTGGCATTTTGTGGTGCTGCGCGACCGCAAAATAATGGATGGTATCTCTGCTTTTGCTCCAAACACGGCTCCGCTGAAAGGCGCCCCGGCAGCTGTGGTAGTGTGTGGCGACTTAAACAAAGATGTGGGACTATGGGTACAGGATTGTTCCTGCGCAACGCAAAATTTGCTTTTGGCAGCACATGCTCTCGGCTTAGGCGGCGTTTGGCTCAATATCTATCCTAATGCGGAAAGAATAGCAAAAATGAGGGAATTTTTAGGAATGCCGGAGCATATTGTGCCGCTCTGTGTGGTGGCCGTTGGCTACCCGGCAGAGGAAAAACCGCAAGTAGACCGCTACAATCCGGAACTTGTTCACTATGACCGCTGGTAGCTTTGTAGCTAGCATAAAGTTTTAATAGGGAGTTTAAAAGGGCAAACAAAGCAATTTGTTTGCCCTTTTAAATTGCAAAGATTCCAGCAATATTTGTAATACTAAAAGCAGCTGAAAAGCGCTGCTACTGGCAAAAGACGCTATTTTATGCGAATCAACTGCCAAAAATAACGGCGGGTAAATTAACAGCATAGTAAGCTTTCTTAGTGCACTTGGTTAAAAATAAAGGAAAGGAACAAGTTTTTGTTGAACATGTTATCATTTCATAGCATTATTTCCTATGCGGAGCAGGAGTTTAATAAAACAATACTTGAAAAGAGGGTGAGATAGTTTGTATAAACATATTTTATTTGATTTAGACGGCACGCTGACAGATCCTGCAGCAGGGATAATTGCTTCCTTGCGTTATGCTTTAACACAAATGGGTGTACAGGAGGAAGATGAAGAAAAATATCGATTATTTATTGGACCGCCATTGAAAGATTCATTTCGCGAAATGTATGGCTTCAATGATAAGCAAATTGATGAAGCCATTAAGTTATACCGGGAACATTACAGCCGCAGTGGTTTGTACGATAATAAGGTTTTCCCCGGGATTACAGATCTTTTAGCGAGGCTAAAAGCAGATGAACGCAAGCTTTATGTCGCGACTACGAAAATGACCGCTTTTGCGGAGATTGTACTTAAGCATTTTGCTTTGGAGCATTATTTTACTAAAGTTGTGGGCGGTAACCCCGATGGCAGCCGAACGGCAAAAGTCGAAATTATAGCTGAAATATTACGGGATATTAACCCGGCAGAATATAAAAAAACAGTAATGATTGGCGATCGGAAGTATGATTTAATTGGTGCCAAAGCCCACGGCATTAATTCTATTGCCGTTACCTACGGTTATGGAACAGAAGAAGAGCTACGTGCCCAAAAGCCGACTCACCTTGTTCACTCTGTTGCGGAATTGTCTGCTCTTTTGTTGGCAGATGCTAATTAGTTTTAAATTCATACAAAACGCTAGTTTAAAGAATTATTAGTATATAGTATTGACTTTTATGTATCACCCATTGCTAAGGGAGGTTATTATGAAACTGGGTATTGCCTCTGTGGGTGTATCCAGCAAAAACGCAGTGACATAAATTGGAAGCAGACTAAATTTTTAAAAAAACTTAACTTTCTTGCTGAACTATGTAAAGAAACAGTAACATACGCCAAGCTCTTTTCTGGTATGATTAAGTGAGGACATGCGCGGAAGGAGCATATTGATGAAAAAAATTCTCTTAGAGTGTTTGCTGTTAATCTTTTTGTTGTCTGGATGTAGTACCGCCGACAACGTTAACATATCATCGATACAACCGGAAGCGGAAACAGACGAAAGAATTGCTGCCCTGGCTGATGTTGATTTTGTTATTGTGCCTGATTTTAGTTATCATGTTCTGCTAGAAGAAAAAATGAGCTCTGAAAATACACATTTAATCCGTCGCTACGTAAAATACGATGGTCATAACAATAAAGTATCTGAAGTGGTGCAGGATATTCCCCTGCCGCGTCGAGAAGACGATGTGGTAGCCGCCAGAAATTGGCTTAAGAAAAACAAATCAGCTAAATTAAAAGTTTTACCACGAACATTTGTAAGTGAATGTGTACAATCAAAATGGGAAAGCGCCGACTATGATTACAGCATTGAAGCAGGGCGATTAATATCTTTAGAAGAATTAAAAAAGTTTGGTGCGATTTCACGTCTGAATGAAGTATTTGTTATAAATACGAAACCGGAAGAAATAGCAGCATTTATTGAAGCTGTTGAAGCTGAATACTTGCCACGCACAGATAATATTATCACAAGCAGAGAATTGGAAATACTGCAGCGTTCTCTTATTTATAAGATAGAACTTGTTCTCCGTGACGGATCCGGCAAAGACTCAACAAATGCACTGGTTACTGTTAATATGCAATTAAAATATCGTGTAGATGAATTGGGAAATCCTTTAGACTTGAATTTTGAAATTTCGCTCAAAGATCATACTCTGCAGGAAAAACAAAAGCAATTAAATATGAGCGAAATAGGTGTATTTTTAAGGAAAAAGCAAATGAATGAAACAGCTGTATTTTTGGGAGAAATGCGTGAAATACTCATCAGGGAGCTAGATTTGTATGGGGTAAAAAAACATAATCCAACGCTTACCTATGCCAATATTACTCTTAATTACGAACTAATAGAGGAAAACAATTATTTGGCCGAAAAGTTTTTTATTCAGTAAGACATTTTTAGGCCGGCGTAAGCCGGCCTTTTTTATTGGGATAATAAATTAATCTGCAGAGATCGTAAGTAGGCTTTGTATGAAAGGATTTCATAATATTTTTGTCGAATCAGTAAAGAATCAAGTTGTTTTGAGCCTGTTTATTGCACGGGATATTGGTGGTGATGACCATGCAGTTTGTTAATAAAATCAAAAATGAAGCGTATAAAATTATTGCTGTTGTTTTGGGTGTGATGATGTTTTACAATTTAAATCTTTTCAATCCTTTACTGTTTCATACAGTAATAGAGTTTATATGTGTTTTTATTAGTTTGGGGATTGCCGCCATAACTTTTCATACCAATAAAATTTCTCAGGAAGATGATTTTTGGTTAAATTTTTTTGGAGTTACCTACTTCAATGTGGCAATTTTTGATTTTCTTCACACTTTGGCTTATCAGGGAATAGGGATTCCCCCGGGGAATAGCGCCAATTTAGCGGTGCAATTATGGATCATTCCTCGCTATTTTGAGAGTATAACTTTTTTGTTAATTGCACACGGCCTACCAAAATCTTTGCACATCAGAAATGTATTGCTGCTTACCCTTTCTTTCTCTGCCGGAATATTAGTCTTGGTGTTTACGGGCTTTTTCCCTGCATTTTATCTTCCGGGGGCGGGATTCACTCTTCCTAAAATTATTAGTGAGTATATCATAATTATTTTATTATTTTCAGCTATCTTTTTTTTGTTAAAAAGACGACTGCAGTTGGATAGTGAACTGTATCGGCAGCTGCTGCTGGCATGCCTGGCCACAATTAGTGCTGAAATTTTCTTCTTTTTGAGCAGCTCCGCAAATGCTGCGGTAAGCTTGCTGGTTCATCTTTGCAAATTAGTTTCCTACTATTTTATCTATGACATTGTTATTCGTAAAAGACTACTCGGTCCGTATGAAACAATTAAGGATTTATATCAAAATATGGAAAGAAAAGTTGCAACACGGACACGTGAGTTGGAAGCAGCTAATTTACGCCTCAGGGAAGGTCAAAAAATATTAACACAGCTTAATCAAAAATTAAGCGAAACAAATCGCTTGAAAAGCGAGTTTATGGCTACCGTTACTCACGAATTAAAAACGCCCCTGACATCCATTGTAGCCTTTTGTGAGCTGCTGCTGGACGAGACGGCAGGGCCTCTAACTGAGGAACAGCGGGAAAATTTAATGGATATCAATGTGGGGGCGCAGCAATTAATGATCTTAATTAGCGATATTTTAGATATGGCAAAATACGAAGCGGGTAATTTGCGCCTTAGTTTGGAGAAGGTGGACTTAAACGATGTGCTGCAAATTGTTTGGCGTACCATGGCTCCCATTGCTGCTCAACATCGCATTTCCTTAGAAATAAAAAAAGCGGAACTGCCGTTGGTTTTGGGCGATCCAGAACGTCTGCGACAGATGATCGTAAATCTCATTTCCAATTCCATTAAATTTACAGAAGAAGGCGGAAATATTTGGGTCTGGGCTACTAAAGAGGGAAATTATGCCGCTGTGCATGTAAAGGATACAGGTGCAGGAATCTCCCCTGAATTTTTACCGCATATTTTTGAAAAGTTCCGCCAAGGGGATGGTTCATTAAAAAGGCAGCGTAATGGTACTGGATTGGGTTTAGCTTTAGTTAAAACCCTAGCGGAACTACAGGGAGGAAATGTTTCAGTGAAGAGTGAATTGGGTAAAGGTGCACAGTTTACTTTGAAAATACCTTTTGCTCAAGACAGTGTAGGAGGAGAAGGGATTGTCTAAAGTGCCAAAAATTCTAGTGGTTGACGATGAACCTAAAATTAGGCGTATTGTGGAGCAAAGCCTGCGTAAGGATGCCTACCGCGTTATACATGCTGCAGACGGCAGGGAGGGTTTACAGAAAGCATGGGAAGAACGACCGGATTTAATTGTTTTGGATTTAATGATGCCGGAAATGGATGGCTTTGAAGTTTGTAAAGCTCTGCGCAGCCAGGGTGACAACACGCCAGTTATTATACTTTCTGCTAAAGATGAATTGGAAGATAAAGCGCATGGTTTTAATCTTGGCGTTGATGACTATGTGACAAAACCGTTTAGTCCTTCCGAGTTAGCCCTCCGAGTAAAAGCGGTTTTGCGCCGTGTTAGAGGCGAGGACCTGGCACCGCGCTTACGTGAGGGAAAATTTGATGACGGCAGGCTATATATTAACAGTAAGACGCGGGAAGTGAAATTAAATGGGGAGCTCGTATATTTAACAGCCAAGGAATTTGATTTATTATGGGTTTTGGCTAACAATCCTGGCGTGGTCTACAGCCGTGATCAGCTTTTGGATCTGGTTTGGGGCAATGAATATTTTGGTGATACAGGTACAGTTACAGTGTTAATTCGCCGTATTCGGGAAAAAATAGAAAAAGACCCTGCCAACCCCACATATATACGTACAGTTTGGGGTATAGGTTACAAATTTGAAACTGTGCTGTAAAATAGGAGAAGAGGAAAATTTGTAAATGAGTAATATTAAATGGGCACAAATACGGACCGGCATAGATATTATCGAAATTGACAGAATTGCCCGCGTTTACCGGCAGCGCCCTCAGCGTTTTTTAAATAAAATATTTACCAAAGAGGAACAAAGGCTGCTTACCGGCTACCGTCATCCTGTAAAGCATCTTGCGGCACGGTTTGCGGCTAAAGAGGCCGTCATGAAGTTGCTTGGTATGGGTATTGGCCGCCTCTCATGGAAAGAAGTGGAGATTCTTGCTTTATCAAGCGGAGAGCCCTATGTAAAGCTTAATCAGCGAGCGGCGGCACGGGCAGCAGCCCTGTCGCTGTCTCCCGTAGCGCTTTCTTTAAGTCATAGCCGTAATTATGCCGTGGCACAGGCTGTAGCCTTGTCTATTACAAAAGAATGAACTTTTTTTTAAATTTTTTTTAAAAGCACTTGACGTCATTTTTGCAATTTGTTACTCTTCATATTGAAAGCCGAGTAATTTACTCAGGATTAAAGGGGTAAAGCTATGAAAATTTCGGCGAAAGGTGAATATGGTCTACGGGCGATGGCAATTTTAGCTTTAGAGTATCATACAGGGCCGGTCCCACTGCGTGAGATAGCGAAGCGGGAAGAAATTTCTCACCAGTTTTTAGAGCAAATATTTATTTCTTTGCGCCATGCTGGTTTGATTAATTCTGTTCGTGGTGCTAAAGGCGGTTACACTTTGGCTAAAGCCCCTGCCAAAATTAAGGTGGGGGATATAATCCGTGTTTTAGAAGGTCCCATTGCACCGGTAGATTGTGTGGCAAAAAATGCTGAAGCTGCCTGTAGTCGCAGTACGTTTTGTTTAACAAAAGGAATTTGGCAGCGTTTACGTGATTCCATGACAGAAGTATTGGACGATATTACTTTAGCTGATGTGATTAAGAAGTCAGACAGTGAGCCAGGAGGTAAATGATGCGGAAGGTATATTTAGATCATGCTGCCACAACCCGTCTGAATGAAGAAGTGTTAAAAGAAATGCTGCCATATTTGACAGAGCATTTTGGCAATCCCTCAAGCATCCATTCTTATGGCCGCAAAGCGCGAGCGGCAATAGAAGAGGCGCGCGAGCGGGTAGCAACTGCCCTTGGTGCTGCCGCAGAGGAAATTATTTTTACTTCAGGTGCGACGGAAGCAAATAATCTTACCATTCGGGGAATTGCACGTGCACTACGGGAAAAGGGCAACCATATTATTACCAGTGCGGTTGAGCACCATGCTGTATATGATACTTGTTTAGCGCTGCAAAAAGAAGGTTTTGATGTTACTATTCTGCCAGTGGATGAGTATGGAATGGTTAGTGTGAATGCGGTGGCAGACGCTATTACAGACAAAACCATTTTGGTATCTATTATGCTGGCCAATAATGAAGTAGGTACCATCATGCCCATTGCTGAGATTGGAAAATTGTGCCGTGAGCGTGGTATTCCTTTTCATACTGATGCCGTGCAGGCCATAGGCAATATCCCGGTTAATGTTGATAATTTGAATGTTGATCTTTTATCATTGTCAGCTCATAAATTTTATGGACCCAAAGGGGTGGGGGCGCTTTATTTACGTAAAGGGACGCGTTTAAGCGTTTATCACCATGGCGGCGCCCAGGAACGCAAACTGCGGCCTGGAACGGAAAATGTAGCCGGCATTGTGGGGCTAGGGAAAGCAATAGAGCTTGCGGTGAAAGATTTGGAACCAAAAGCAAACCGCATTAGAGCTTTACGTGATAAGCTCCAGGAGGGACTTTTGGCCATTGAACACACTAAACTAAACGGCCATCCCGAGCAGCGTTTGCCGGGCAATCTAAATGTATCAATCCTTTATGTGGAAGGTGAGTCATTAATTTTAAGTCTTGATCTGAAAGGAATAGCCTGCTCCAGTGGTTCAGCTTGTACTTCAGGATCCCTTGACCCCTCCCATGTCCTGATGGCTATGGGACTGGACCATCAGACAGCACATGGTTCCCTGCGTTTTTCGTTGGGTGTGGATAATACGGAAGAAGATATTGATTATGTACTAAAAGTGATGCCAGACATTGTTGCGCGTTTGCGTTCCATGTCTCCTGTTTATCAGGGCGGCAGTAAATAGATTGGGGGTAGAGGGATGTACACGGAACAAGTAATGGATCATTTTACCAATCCGCGTAATGTGGGTGAGATTAAAGATGCAAATGGCGTGGGCGAAGTAGGAAATATGAAATGCGGCGATATAATGCGCATTTATCTTAAAGTCAATGAAGATGAAGTAATAGAAGATATAAAGTTTAGAACTTTTGGCTGTGCTGCAGCCATCGCTACCAGCAGTAAGATTACGGAAATGGTTAAAGGAAAAAGCATTAGCGACGCCTTGAAAGTGACAAATAAACAAGTGGCTGAGGAATTGGGCGGTTTGCCTGCTCCTAAAATGCATTGTTCCAACCTTGCTGCCGATGCGTTAAAAAAAGCCATAGAAAATTACCAAGCCAATAGGGCAAAGCAACGTTAAAAACACATCAAGCGGTATCGTAATTATAAAAGGCGCAAAGTTGCGCCTTTTATAATTACTTCTGCCGGAAGTGGAGAAAATTAGTGAGGTGATACTATGAAGATAGTATCTGCTGCCCAGATGCGCCGGATAGATAATATGGCCATTAATGATTATGGTATTCCCGGCATAGTGCTGATGGAAAATGCAGGCTTAAAATTAGTGAAAGTTATCCGTCAAGGGAATTATGGTTCACGTATCTTAGTGGTGGCAGGGCGCGGCAATAATGGGGGAGACGGTTTTGTTGCAGCCCGGCACCTGATCCGGGAAAAAAAGGTGTCTGTCTGGCTGGCAGCTCGGGAAGATGAGTATAGTGGCGATGCTTTAACTAATCTCAAGATCCTGAAAAAAATCGGCGCAAAAATTAATTCTGTTGCAACAAAAGAAATGCTGACAGACTTTACCGCAGAACTGCAACAGGCAGATTTGGTGGTGGATGCTCTTTTTGGCACAGGCCTCTGCCGTGAAATCAGTGGTATTCACTATGATATTATCCAAGCAATCAATCAAAGCAAAGTTCCGGTTTTGGCCGTTGATATCCCGTCGGGAGTATGTGCAGATACAGGCCAGATTTTAGGGACGGCAATTAAAGCGCGCGAAACAGTTACTTTTGCGCTGCCTAAATTCGGTCATTTTCTTTATCCCGGTGCAGACCGAGTTGGCGTATTACATGTGGAGAAAATAGGCATTCCTGCTGCTTTAGAGGAAAATGGCTCTGCAATACTTTTGACACCGGAATTAATTAAATCTTTTTTACCGGAAAGAGCTGCCGACAGCCATAAAGGTACATTTGGTACTGTACTACTGGTGGCAGGCTCTCCCGGCATGTCAGGAGCGGCGGCTCTTGCAGCCACTGCAGCTTTACGTGGCGGTTGCGGCTTATTGTATGCCGCAGTGCCTGAAAGTATCCAGGAGATAGTGTCTGTGCAGGCAGCAGAGGCCATAACGATCCCGCTGCCTGTCGATACTGCCGGTCAACTACAGTCTACGGCACTTACCACTCTTTTGGAAAGGAGTGAAAAATGTCAGGCGGTTGCTTTAGGCCCCGGTTTATCGCAAAAGCAAGAACTATTGCCATTGGTGACAGGGCTGGCTAGAGAGTGTAAAGTCCCTTTGGTGCTGGATGCCGATGCTTTAAACTTACTGTCACTTGCTCCTCAGACACTGCAGGAGCGTCAGGCAGCCACTGTTTTAACGCCACATCCGGGGGAGGCGGCTCGCTTCTTGGGATTAACGGCTGCAAAGATACAGAGGGACCGCTTGCAATCGGCCCGGGAGTTGGCGGCACGTTTTAACAGTACAGTTATTTTGAAGGGGGCCTACTCAATTATAGCTGAGCCGGATGGAACTGTTGCCATTAACCCTACCGGTAATCATGGTATGGCTACTGCCGGAAGTGGAGATGTGCTTACTGGTTTAGTTGCCTCTTTATTAGCACAGGGACTAAAGACAGGACAGGCAGCTCAAGCCGCGGCTTTTTTGCATGGTCTGGCGGGAGATCTAGCGATTAAAGAAATAGGGGAAAGGTCTCTTTTGGCAGGTGATTTAGTACGATTTATTCCTCAGGCATATCTGGCACTCCAGGAAAATAAATATTAGCGGAGGGAATCTAAAGCCGCAAAAGGAGAGAAGTGTTTTGTGGAAAAGAGTGCTGGCCTGCCTAATACTTTTAAGTATATTTTTCGGTGGTTGTGCTGTTACAGCCGAAAAAATAACAGCACAACTAGAAAAGAAGCTGCAAAAACTGGAAAGTTTCTATGCTCAAGCTGTGGTAAAGGTTTACAGTCCGGCAGGGGAACAGAATTATCATGTAAACCAGTGGTATAAAGCGCCAGATCGTTGGCGGGTGGAAGTGACAGCTGCAGAAGAACGTCAGTATTTTATTTGTAATGGCGAACAGATTTGGATTTATCAGCCAGATTTAAACGATTACTATCGACTTGATGCAGAGCGTGGAGAGGGGGAAATTGCACCGCCCTTTATGCTGACGAAATACTTGCAGCAGCTATGTCAAAGCAGCAGCCAAACTTTTGGCGGGGAAGAAGAGCTAAATGGGCGAAAAACTTATTGTTTAACCTATGCTGGGCGGCTTCCTGAAGAATCTGTTAAATTGTATCTAGACAAAAAAACTTTATTTCCCAAGTTGGTTGAAATTTATTTAAACGATAAAATTATAAATCATATCACTATACATAAACTGGAAATAAATCCGGAACTGCAGGATGATTTATTTGAATATACCGAAGCTGCCGGGAGCGAAGTCAGCGCCCAATGCATAAGAGAACCATTGACTTTGGCAGAGGTGAAGGCTGATTGGACTCTTCCTCTTTTTGTTCCGACTTATTTGCCTCCCCAAAGTTCTCTTTATACCATTTCCCATACCTCTGAATATGGCAGCGAGCGTTTGATTTTTGTTTATCAAGGTTTAAAAAAATTTACTTTGATCCAGCAGGCTAAAAAAAATGATTCTGTTTATAGAAGCAGAACTGCCAGAGAAGTGCCCATTGGCTCCGGAAGCGGTTTGTTTCAGGAAAATAGCGATGGCAGCCTTAACACTTTATGGTGGTCAAAAGAAGAATGTAGTTTTATTCTTACAGGTGAATTACCACTTACGGAAATGGTTAAAATTGCTACTTCGCTTGAGCCTGAGGGTGTTTGAGTTTGAATCTGCACATCTTTTTTTGCACTGAATAGGATGATACGGGAGGTGTAAAAATGGGAATGGATGAAATACCGGGTGGTCCGGTCATACCCGGTCCTGGCCAACTGCCCGTATGTCCTACAGGTATATTTTTGGAAATTGCACCCGGTGATACTTTATTTAAAATTGCTAAAGAGCAAGGCGTCACTGTAGAAGCAATTTTGGCGTTAAACCCAGGAATAGATCCCAAAAACTTGCAGATCGGTACTTTTATTTGTTTACCCACTCCATCATAAGAACCCGCTCTACACGGCGGGTTTTTTATTTTTTTAAAAAGCTATTTACAAAGAACATACATGGTGCTATAATGTACACCATGCATAGATAAATGTCTACATGCAGTAGACAAAGGGGGGTGATTGTCATGATCAAGAGCGGTGAGAAGCTATATTTAGTACAGGAGCGTGTACTGCCGCAAGTTTTGCGCAAAACTGCCGAAGCCAAGGAACTGCTTAAAAAAGGTAAAGCTGCCACTGTAAATGAAGCTGTTCAGGCTGTAGGCATTAGCCGTGGCGCTTTTTATAAATATCGGAACTATATTTTTCCCTTTCAGGAGGCAAGCAGAGGTAGAATTCTTACCATTTCTCTCATACTTAAACATACAACGGGGGTACTTTCGGCCGTTTTAAATGAAATTGCAGCGGCTGGCGGTAACATACTAACTATTAATCAAGGTATTCCCCTACAGGGCATTGCCAATGCCTCAATTTCTTTTGAGACAGATGGTTTACGTAAAGACGTTCAGAGTTTATTGGATCGGCTAACCGTAATTGATGGTGTAGAAAAGTTGGAAATAGTGGGGCAAAGTTAGGAGGATGAAAATGAAGAAGGAAACAATCAAAATCGGTTTATTGGGATTAGGCACAGTTGGTTCCGGCGTGTATCAAATTCTTACGCAAAATAGTAAAGATATTGAGCGTAAATTAGGTGCAAAAATTGAAATAAAAAGAATAGCGGTACGGAATTTGGCTAAGCCGCGTGCTCTAGTGACAGACCAAAAGCTTTTAACGGACAATCTTGACCATGTGCTGCTTGATCCAGAAATTGATATTGTGGTGGAAACAATGGGCGGGCTTGAGGAAGCACGCTGGGCAATTGCCTCTGCTTTAGAACGCGGCAAATTTGTGGTGACGGCAAATAAGGATTTAATGGCTCAATATGGCATTGAACTGCTAAAGATTGCCAAAGAGCAGGAAAGAAATATTTATTATGAAGCCAGCGTAGGGGGAGGAATACCCATAATTCGTCCTTTAAAGAATTGTTTGGCTGCAAACCGTATTGTAAAAATTATGGGGATCATTAACGGGACAACAAATTATATTCTTACAAAAATGTCCTGCGAAAATATGGAGTTTGAAGCTGCCTTGGCTGAAGCTCAAGCCAAAGGGTTTGCGGAAGCTAATCCTGCTTCTGACATAGAGGGGTGGGATGCTGCTTATAAACTAAACATTATGGCTTCTTTAGCTTTTTCCAGTAGGATAAAAATGGATGATATCCATGTGGAAGGAATAACCGAAGTAAAGTTGCGAGATATCCGTTATGCTCAAGAATTAGGTTATGCTATCAAACTGCTGGCCATAGGTGAGGAAAAGCAGAATGGTTTAAGTTTGCGGGTACATCCGACCTTAATCCCTCAATCTCATCCGTTGGCAGCAGTAAAAAATGAGTTTAATGCTGTCTTTTTAGAAGGGGATGCAGTGGGTGAGGTCATGCTCTATGGACGTGGTGCAGGTGCCCTGCCGACCGGTAGTGCCGTCTGCGGCGATATTATGGAAGCAGCCCGAGCAATAAAAAAAGAAGTACAAAATGGTATTTTAGAAGCAACCTTTACTGAAAAACCCATTATCTCTCTGGCAGCACAATCTTCGCGTTTCTATGTGCGTCTTAAGGCAAAGGATGAGCCGGGCGTTTTTGCACAGCTGGCGGCAGCCTTTGGTAATGCCGACGTTAGTTTAGATAGGATTATACAAAAGCGGAGTGTAGAAAAAACAGCGGAAATAGTTCTGGTAACCCATGATGTCAAAGAGGGAAATTTTATGCAGGCCATCTCCAGCTTACGTGCTATGGAGGCCATTCGCAGCATCAACAGTATTTTACGTGTTGTAGAATAGCGGAGGTAATGGCGATGGCTCGTATTGTACAAAAATATGGTGGTTCTTCAGTTGCAAACGTGGAGAGGATTTTTAATGTGGCACGCAGGGTGGCACAGACTGCGTCTAATGGGAATGAAGTGGCGGTGGTAGTTTCGGCGATGGGGGATGCTACGGATGAGTTATTATCTTTGGCTGAACAAATCACATCTTTTCCGCCAGAACGTGAGTTGGCGATGCTGCTTTCTACCGGGGAACAAATCAGTATAGCTCTGCTGACCATGGCACTGCACAAGTTAGGTTGTGAAGCCATTTCTTTTACAGGTGCCCAAGCTGGAGTGATGACTTCGGGCACTCATACAAATGCCCGTATTTGCAGGTTTGAAGCAGCTAAAGTTTTGCAGGCCTTGGCTGCAGGAAAGATAGCCGTTGTAGCCGGTTTTCAGGGGGTAAATGCCGGCGGAGAAATTCAAACTCTGGGACGTGGGGGATCAGATACTACGGCTGTGGCACTAGCTGCTGCTATTGGTGCTGATTATTGTGAAATATATACTGATGTGGATGGTGTTTATACAGTTGATCCACGTGTGGTGCCCAAGGCCAGGAGGCTTGAAGAAATTACTTATGATGAAATGCTGGAATTGGCCAGCCTAGGAGCAAAAGTCCTTCATCCAAGGGCAGTGGAGTGTGCCAAAGAACATCAGGTGGTAATACATGTTCGCTCGAGTTTTCATGAGGGGAAAGGAACACTGGTAAAGGAGGCGGCATCAGTGGAAAAAGGAACGGTTATTAGCGGGATTGCTTGCGACGAGGATCAGGTAAAATTTGCCTTGATGGGGGTGCCTGACCAACCGGGAGTTGCTGCCACTATTTTTTCCGCTGTGGCTGAAGCCGGCGTTAATGTTGATTTAATTGTACAAAGCATCCACAGGAACGGTGAAAACGATATTCTTTTTACCGTGGCTAAAGCCGACTTTGTCAAAGTGCAAAGGGTGCTGGAACCGTTAGTCAGAAAAATTGGAGCAAAAGAATTGCGCCATCAAAGCAATGTTGCTAAAATATCAGTTGTAGGAGCCGGCATGATTCACCATACCGGCGTGGCGGCAGGTATGTTTCAGGCTCTTGCTTCAGCCGGGATTAACATAGAAATTATTTCCACATCAGAGATAAAAATATCTTGTTTAATAGCTGCTAAACATTTACAAAAAGCAGCAGAAGCTATTCATGATTATTTTCAGCTGTCTTAATACCAGTATCAAACGGTTATGGAACAAGAAGCCAATCTTTACTGGCAGGAATAATCAAGTGTGTCGTGGAATACAATATTTACTGTAAAGATAGGTGGTGCTCCATATTGCAAGGGTTACCGCTACGACCAACATGGGCAGAGATAGATTTATCTGCTATAAAGCATAATGTTCACCAATTCCGCTCTTTTCTTTCACCTGGCACCCGACTCATGGCGATTGTTAAAGCTGACGGTTACGGTCATGGAGCCGTCAAAGTTGCTCAGGCAGCTTTAAATGCCGGAGTTTCATATCTATGTGTTGGTATGGTTGAAGAAGCGGTAGAGCTAAGGGAGCATGGCTTGGACGCACCAATTTTAATCTTAGGTTTTACGCCAAAGGAATATGCTCCTTATCTGGTGCAATATAATTTAACACCGTCTGTTTTTACTATTGCTGAAGCAGAAGCTTTTTCAGCCGCAGCCGTTAATGCCGGTAAAACTTTAAAAGTGCACATCAAAGTAGATACGGGGATGACGCGCGTCGGTTGTTTTCCCTGCGAAGGTGCGGACGATTTTGTTTTTCAGGTTAAAGCTTTACCCGGTTTGGAAATCGAAGGATTATATACGCATTTTGCTTCTGCTGACCAGGCTGATTTAAGCTTTGCTTACGAACAGCTGGAGCGTTATTTAGCACTTGTGCAGCGCCTGGAGAAAAAAGGAATTAAAATTCCTTTAAAGCACGTTGCCAATAGCGCGGCCGCTTTACAAATGCCCGAAGCTCAACTAGATTTAGTTCGGCTTGGCATTGGCCTGTACGGTTTATATCCTTCCGTTGCCGTAGCTGTAAAATGTAAGCAAATTAATTTACGGCCGGCCATGTCACTCAAAACTAAAATAATTTATCTGAAAAAAGTTCCGGCAGGAATTGGAATATCTTACGGTAGTACTTATACTACAAATAAACCAACACGTATTGCCACTCTCAATATTGGTTACGGAGACGGTTACCGCCGCCGACTTTCCAATCGTGGGCAGGTTTTAGTGCATGGACAGCGAGCACCGATCGTAGGACGCATCTGCATGGATCAGACGATGATTTCTGTCGAAGGTATTGATAATGTAAATGTGGGTGATGAAGTTGTGCTGTTTGGCCAGCAGGGCGAAGCACAGCTGCATGTGGATGAAGTGGCAAGTTGGCTGGATACCATTAATTATGAAGTGGTTACATGTATTAGCCGTCGGGTACCAAGGGTGTATTTGGGGGAAGATGTAAATTAGGGGGTGCTTATTTTGGCTGAAACAAAAAGAATTATGATTAGTTTACCTCATAATCTGCTCGAGGCCGTGGATGACATTGTCGCCGCTGAAAAAAGAACGCGCTCTGAGTTTATACGCGAAGCAATGCGCCTATATCTTGCAGAGCGGGAAAAAAAGCAAATTCGGGAAAAAATGCAGAAAGGTTACACTGAGATGGCAAAGCTGAATTTGCGCTTAGCCAATGAGGCCTTTGAAGTGGAAAATGAGGCAAATTTAATCTCAGAATTGATGGTGGGCAAAAAGTGAGCGCCATGGAAGTAAAACGGGGGTATATCTTTTTTGCCGATTTAAGCCCTGTCATTGGTTCGGAACAGGGCGGAGTACGCCCGGTGCTGGTAATACAGAATAACGTGGGGAATAAATATAGCCCAACAGTTATTATTGCCGCCATTACTTCACAAATCGATAAAGCGAAATTACCGACGCATGTGGAAATAGAAGCGGAAGAATATGGGTTAGAAAAAGATTCGGTTATCTTATTGGAACAAATTCGTACCATTGATAAACAACGCCTGCAGGATAAAATTACTGAGTTGGACGAAAAGGCCATGCAAAAGGTAAATCAGGCAATTAAAATTTCTTTGGGATTAATAGATTTTTAAGAGTTTAAACTAAATTTTATATTTTATATACGTAACTTCAGTTACGTATTTTATGTTTTTAGGGGGTTTGTCCAACTGACAATTAGTGTCGGAATAACCTGCAATCGCGCCGGTTATGAAAACAGGTTATCTTTGGCTTACGTAAAAGCAGTGGCAAAAACGGGTGCAGTTCCGCTGCTGCTACCCACTTGTACTCCGCCATCTATGTGGCCTGAGATGTTAAAAAAAGTAAATGCTTTGATTTTAAGTGGCGGTGGTGATCCCGACGCTCGCCTTTATGGTTCTGAGGCCGATCCGAGGCAGGGGTATGTACAGCCGGATCGGGACAGTATGGAGTTATACTTGGCGCGCTACTCGCTGCGCCACAAGCTTCCGCTTTTGGGAATTTGCCGCGGTGCACAAATTATGGCAATAGCACAGGGAGGAACTTTATACCAAGACATTACAGATATAGCCGCAGTTCAGCATATGCAAAAAGCGCCGCGTAATTATCCTATTCATCAGGTCAGAGTTTTAAAAAATACATTGCTTTATCAGATTACAGGTCGGAAAAGTTTTCGCGTTAATAGTTTTCATCATCAGGCTGTAAAAAATGTGGGCAAAGGTATGAGGGTATCGGCTGTAGCGGCAGATGGAATAATTGAAGCAATAGAGCTGCCGCATCATCCCTTTGCCCTAGGTGTACAATGGCATCCGGAATGGCTTCTTAATCAACGGCATGCTTTTTCTTTGTTTAAGGCAATGGTAAAGGCCGCATCTACATGCTAAATTGATCTGAACTATTAATATAATTTAACTAAGGCCATAATTGATGCCGCGCAGCTTCCTGCCATCTTCTGTATAGAGTGCAAAATGTACGGAGTGATGGGGGAAGTATTTTTTTGTCAGCGAAAACACATGAATGCTTCCTGCTTGGGGAGTGCCAATTATTTTACAAGTTAAATAGCGAAAAAGTACCAAACCGGCTTTAAAATTAAGGCAAATCAGATATAATTCTCCCTGACGCGGCGGTGAAGCAGTCTGCACTTGAAATCGCTGCAGGGCACTTTTCAGGGCTTTTTCATCTTGAAAGAGAAAAAGTTGCGGGGCAATCTGGTTAAAAGGATTGGACCAATTATCGTCCTGCAGCATTGTGTAGATGCTAATGGAAATGTACTGTAAAATAGGGTACTTAAGAAAATGAGCTGCCTTTTGCATCTTGTTGACAATGTTTCGCAGCATGGTAATCTCCTTTAAAGAATTGATTATTTGCAATATAATATGTAATTTTGCACAAAATGCTTACAGTGGAGATGTGAGCATTTTGTGTTTTTTTTATGCTTGCTGGGGAAACTAAAAACACTTCAAAATTAGCTTTAAAAAGGTGGGACTATGAATACAACAAATCTTGGAACTATAAGCTTGGTTGTGATTACAGCCTTGGTATATTTAGGTTTTCTTCATCGTGTGTTGGATAGGATGCGTTTAACAAAAATGCAGGCTTTGGTAATTTTGTTGGCGATGCTGGCAGCCGGGTTTTTACCCGAGATTCCGCTTTATGCAGGATTATCCGTTAATATTGGTGGTGCTCTTATTCCTATTGGTGTTGCCGTCTACTTAATAGTTACAGCGGACAGTGCGGCAGAAAAAAGAAGAGCGATAATTACCCCCTTGGTAGTGGCGGTCTTGGTATATTTGACGGAAAAGCTGCTGCCAATGGAACCCACTTCTGCCGCATTTCTAATAGATCCTCTCTTTGTACCGGCTGTTGTGGCGGCAATAACGGCATATTTATTGGGTAGATCGCGCAGGAGTGCTTTTATAGGCGGAGTATTTGGGGTCATTTTGACGGATATTATAGCTTGGTTGGAAAACTTATGGTTTAATCAGTCTAATGTACCCATTGTTCTTGGATCTACAGGAGCATACGGTGCCGCTGTAATTGGCGGAATGGGGGCTGTACTGCTGGCTGAACTGCTCGGGGAAATTCTGGAGCGACTGCAAGGAGGGCATCGGGTATGAAAAAAAAGACTATTATTCTTTCGCTTTTATTACTGTTAACTATTGCAGTTTTTTCCGGCAACCGGCTGTATATTACCGTTGGTAATTTTGGCGATTTTCTGGATAGCCTGGATACAGGTGAAATTTCACGTGAAGAATTATTGGCGGGAAAATATTACTCTATGGTTGATGAAGATGGCCGGGAAATAATGGTTACAGGGCGTAAAATTCATGTGGGTGATGAATATTTAACGGCAGATAATAAACTTTACCGGGTATATCGTGTGCGAAACTATGTAGCATATGCTCGTTATATCCGAGAAGTAGGAACTGTTTTCGCACCGGAGCCGAATGGGATAATTGCCTCTTTATATAATTATCTTGTTGGCGGGGTGCAGCCTGTACAAAAGGATGTAAAGGAAAATAATAAAGGCGAAAAGGATGACTCTAAAGCGCTAAATAAGGGTATAATTGGTATTTATCACACCCATAATGCTGAATCGTATGTACCTACTGACGGAACAGATAGTATAAACGGCAAAGGTGGCATCCACCATGTAGGTGTTTCTTTTGCTAAAGCATTAAAAGAAAAGGGTATCAAAGTTATCTATAATGATACACTGCATTTGCCCCATGATCGAGGTGCTTATCGACGCTCTAGGGTAACGGCGGAAAAAATCCTCAAACAGAATCCTGATGTTATTTTTGACGTTCACCGTGATGCCGGTCCACCGGAGGCCTATGCTGCAACTGTAGAAAAAAAGCCTGTTACACAAGTGCAATTTGTGGTAGGCAGGCAGAATCCGTATATGCAGACTGTCCGGCAATTTGCCCTTGATTTAAAAAATACAGCAGATAAAATTCATCCCAATTTAGTTAAAGGTATTTTTTTGGCTCGCGGCAATTATAATCAGGATCTTACGCCCACCAGCCTGCTGATTGAAGTCGGCACTCATCTTAATGAGCGGGAAAAAGCACAGGAGGGAGCGGCATTATTTGCAGATGTAGTGTCGTATTATTTCTATGGCTCAAAAGAAGGTCCGGAAGAGGCGGATGAGGAGCAGGCTGCGCCTGCGACTGAGCGTCCTGCAGCAGATGGTGGAGACAGTCAAAATAATATGCGAGATAATTTAAGCCGTGCTGCGGTAAGAAATACATTTTGGATGCTGGCTTTAACCATTGTTATTGCCGTAGTCTTCTACTTTATCAATACACCTTTGGCCAGTATTCGCGAAAGGCTAAAGCCACTTTTCCTGCAAATCTTACCGTATACAGAAAAAGGAGATCTGTTCTTGGCAGCCGCTGCTAAAAAAATCAATGAGATGGCAGCACAAATGGCGGCAAAAACAGCAGCTTTGGTACGCAGGGGAGATCATTATGCAGCATATTGGCAGGATAAGATAGAAAGTTCATTTTTGACACTTAAAGAAAAAAGCCGGCATTTGCGTGAGCGTAACAAGTTAAAATAAAAAAAGAAAGTAAGTGCAAACAACTGTTGACAAATATATTTACCTGGTATACACTTATACATAATTTAATTTAAGTCTGGCGACAAAAGGCAATGACCAGGAAGTAGTAGCAGCAAAGCCAATCGTTTCAGAGAGCTTTCGGCTGGTGTGAGAAAGCAGGTATTGGTGCTGTGAATTCATCCTAAGAGCCGCACACTGAAAGGCGAAAGCCCTGTAGGCTGTGCCGGGTTCCACCCGTTATTGTGGAGGGGCAATGATAGTTGCCCGCTGAGGTTGCTTTTTGGCAGCGAAAACAAGGTGGTACCGCGAAGAATATTCGCCCCTGTTACTTACAGGGGCGATTTTGTTTATAAATATTTAACCGGTTAAATATAAAAACAAGAGCAATGGAGGGATAAGATGAAAAAGTATCTTAAAGCGGTTATAGTTGTTCTGTCGATCATTATGATTTTGTCACTAACGGCTTGTGCGGAAAAAGGTGATAAAAAGTTAAGTATAGGAATTATTCAGTATGCGGAACATAATGCGCTTGATGCGGCTCGGGAAGGATTTATTGATGCCCTGGCAGACAATGGCTATAAAGAAGGGGAAAATATTAGCATTGACTATCAAAATGCACAGGCAGATCCAAACAACTTGTCTACCATTAGTGATCGTTTTGTCAGCAATAAGGTCGACCTGGTCCTGGCCATTGCTACAGATGCTGCACAATCAATTGCCGGTAAAACAACTGAGATTCCCATTTTGGGAACAGCTATTACTGACTACGAAGTGGCCCGCCTGGTAGATTCAAATGAATCTCCCGGAGGGAATGTAAGCGGCACTACGGACATGAACCCGATAAAAGAGCAGATCGACTTATTGGTTCAGCTGGTTCCTGAGGTAAAAACGGTCGGAGTCCTTTACACTTCTAGTGAAGACAATTCAATACTGCAGGCGCAAATCGCCAAAAAAGAAATTGAGGCAAAGGGGCTGACCTACACAGAAGTTACTATTTCAAATTCCAATGAAGTGCAGCAAGCTACACAGGCCATTGTCGGCCAATGTGATGCCATCTATATTCCCACTGATAATGTTTTTGCCTCGGCTATGCCCGTAGTTTACGGTGTAACGTCACAATCCAAAACACCTGTTATTTGTGGCGAGAAAGGCATGGTGTATTCAGGCGGTTTGGCTACTTTAGGAATTGATTATTACAAACTGGGTTATCAAACGGGGTTAATGGCTGTACGGATTTTTCAAGAAGGTGCTAAGCCTGCCGAAATGCCCATTGAATCACAGACCGAATATGAATTAATCATTAACGGTGCCGTGGCAGAAAAAATTGGTTTGGAAGTACCGGCGGAGCTGCAGAAATACGTGGTTGAGGTAGAGGAGTAATATCAAGCTGAAATGAGTGGGGAAATATGCTGCAAATAATTTTAGGTGCCCTGATGCTTGGGCTTTTATGGGCGATTATGACCATAGGAATTTATATCACTTACCGTATTTTAGGGATTGCTGATTTAACGGTAGAAGGAAGCATTGCCATGGGGGCGGCTATAGCTGCAAACTGCATTTACGGCGGTGTCAATCCTTATTTAGCAACTTTTCTGGCGTTATTAGGAGGAATGGCATCAGGCCTGTGTACAGGTCTGCTGCATACCAAACTGAAAATACCTTCATTATTATCAGGGATTTTAACCATGATTGCTCTTTATTCCATTAATTTGCGTATTCTTGGCAAAGCAAATGTATCGCTGCTGCGTATGGATACTGTGTATACAATTTTTTTGAAAATGAGTTTTTTAAATAATAATTTATTTGTAAAACTGGGTATTACCCACCTAATGCCTGTTATTGTTTTAGGAATAATTGTTGTATTGGGGATTATAACGATATTATACTGGTTTTTTGGTACAGAAATAGGCTGTTCAATTCGGGCAACGGGGGATAACCCACAAATGTCTCGGGCACAAGGGATTAATACCAATAATATGATTGTCATTGGCTTGATTATCAGTAACGGCTTAGTTGCTGTCAGCGGTGCGCTGATTGCACAACAACAAAGCTTTGCTGACATACAGATGGGGACAGGTTCTATTGTCATCGGTTTAGCCTCTGCCATTATTGGTGAAGTCTTATTTAGTAAAAGGAGTTTCTTCAGCCGCTTAGTTTCCCTTGTTTTTGGTGCCATCACTTACCGCGTGATTATTGCTTTGGTTCTGAAAATGGGGATGCCGGCCAATGATTTAAAGCTTTTTACCGCCATAACCGTTGCAGTTGCTTTAGCGCTTCCTGAATTCAGTTCATATCTGCGTCCCATTACAAAAAGCATAAGAGGAGGGGCGTCGGGTGCTATCCGTAAGCAGAGTTTATAAAACATTTAATATTGGTACGGTCAATGAAAAAAAAGCACTGAAAAATATTTGTCTGCATCTAAAGGAAGGCGATTTTGTTACTTTGATTGGCGGGAATGGTTCCGGGAAGTCAACCTTACTTAACTGCATTGCAGGGGTTTATGATGTTGATGAAGGCAGCATTATTATTGATGGAGCTGATGTGACCAAGATTCCCGAACATAAACGGGCCGGAATTCTGGGGCGTGTTTTTCAGGACCCGATGGTGGGTACTGCTGCCAATATGGGTATTGAAGAAAATTTGGCCCTTGCTTATCGGCGTGGGAAAAAGCGTACATTTAAGTGGGGAATTACTAACAAAGAAAGGGAATTATATAAAGAAATGCTCAGTCAGCTGGGGCTGGGGTTGGAAAACCGTCTGAGTGATAAAGTTGGCTTGCTTTCCGGCGGTCAGCGTCAGGCGTTAACGCTTTTAATGGCTACCCTTAATCAACCCAAATTGCTTCTTTTGGATGAGCATACTGCGGCCTTGGACCCTAAAACGGCAGTAAAGGTTTTGGAGTTAACTAATAAATTCGTTACAGAAGGTAATCTTACCACTTTAATGGTTACACATAATATGCGGGATGCCATCAAGTATGGTAACCGTTTAATCATGATGCATGACGGTCGTATTTTGCTGGACATCAAAAATGAGGCCAAACAAAAACTTACTGTAGAAGATTTATTACAGCGCTTTGGTCAGGCCAGCGGTGAAGAGTTTGCCAGTGACCGAGCTTTATTAGCATAGGAGATAAAATTGCCACCGAAGAAAAAACGGTGGTTTTTTGTTAAATTTTACTTAATTAGCAGGTAATTTAGTTTTTTATCAGAACTATCAATTAACAACCGACTTAAATATCTGTAAGTTGCTTTTGTAGCAAACAAAAATATATATCAAAGAGGCTGATAAGAGGGGGAGCGGATGAAAAAAATTATTAGAATAATTGCCCTAATTTTGCTGTTAATGCTAACTTCATCTGCGCCGGTTTACGCCAATTCAGCGCCTGTCTATTGGCAGGGTTATCCTGCGGCTGAAATGATGTCTATAGATCCCGATACGCCAATTATTGTAGAAAGCGAAGAACTTATTTTTGATTTTTCCCAGCAGAGGGGCTTTTCCTATGCTTTAGAGGGAAAAGTTACGGCAACATATCAAATGTTCAACCCGACGCCTGAAATGCAAATTGTACAAATGGCATTTCCTTTTGTGGGGACACTTGCTCAGTTAAATACAGATGAAATTGTGATTGCGGCAGAAAAGGAAAAACTATCGTATGAAATATATCTAGGCGAGCAGTTTCGGCAAGCTCGATATTCTTCTGCCGGAGAAGAAAGAATGCCTTTTACTTTTTCCGGGATTGTTGAAACTTTGACTACGCAAACTTATCAGGCGCAGAATTTTGCCGAAAACGAGCAGGGGAAGCTTTATCTTTTTACGATAACGCCTACGGCAGAACAAGAGATTATTTTTGCCCTTGATTTTACTTTCGATCCGCAGCAAACTAAAATTTTAACCAAGGGTTTTAACCGTTATGAACGGGACGGTAATAAAATACGGATTGCTGCCAGGTGTCATTTGCAGACACAGTTGGAAGTACTTGTGCTGGGCAAAGATCTTGAATTTAAATCTGCCGCCTATGCGGACGGGGAACTAAGTAAAGAAACCAATCTTTATAAAGAACAAAAACTGGTGCAAACAGTAAAGCTCAAACAATATTTACTTTCCTTAGCACAGGATAAAATCTCCGTGCAGGACAAGGAATTGTTTGCTACCAGTCAATTATATAATCTTTTTGCAAAGTTTTTGGATCAATATTTTACACAAAATCCGGGCTATTGTTCTGTAGATGATTTAGACGCGGCAAGTAATTCTAACTTTATTGTGGCCTTGGTCTATCTAGTGGAGTTTATGCCACAGGAAAGAAAAGAAGTGAGTATTGGTTTTCAAACTGTTGGCACTATGGATAAAAGGGAAACTACGATTCCGCAATATTCCTATTTTTATCTGCTTAATCCGGCTTCCCACTGGAAAGATTTCAAGAATCTAAGCATAAAGGTTCTCACGCCTGAGGAGGCACCTTTTGTTGTTAACAGCAGTTTGACGTTAAAACAGACCGGGGAGAGGGTTTATACAGCAAAACTGCCGCATTTGCCAAATGGAGATTTTAGTTTTACACTATACGCAAAAGAAAAAATAACCGTGGCAGATAAAGTTGCCGGCAAAGTTAATCATATCTTTGGTTATTTCACTCCACTTTTACCAGGTATTTTGGCAATTGCAATGATTATTGTTGTACTTGTGTTGAGAAAAAGAAAGCACAAATAGTGGCGAAGAAAAATCCCCATTGCCGGGGATTTCTGAAAGAAGGCTAATTTTTCCGCTGCGCACCGTCATTGGGATCGATATAGTAATCATCTTTGTAGAGGAGTTCGGAAATTTGTACAATTTCGTAGCCATTTTCTTTGGCGAAGCTGATAATTTCCGGCAGGGCATCAGCAGTGTAGCGGCCGTTGTTATGGAAAAGAACAATGGCACCGGGGTGCAGCTGGCTGGTAACCCGCTTTACTATTTCATCTTTACCGATTTCTTTCCAGTCGAGGGAATCGACACTCCACTGAATGCACTGGTAACCAAATTCTGTACATGCTTCAATTACTTTATTGCTGTATTCACCAAAGGGCGGACGGAAGAGAGTAACATCTTGCCCGGTTAATTCTTTAAGAGAGTTATGTACTGAAGTCAGCTCCTTTTTTATGGCAGCTTTATCCAGTGAATTTAAATGGGGATGGGTGGCGGTATGGTTGCCTATTTCATGTCCTTCCGCGGCAATCTGCTTTACAAGATCCGGGTATTTGTCAATCCAGAAGCCCGTTAAAAAAAAAGTTGTTTTTAATTTGTTATCGCGTAGAATTTCTAAAATTTTGGGGGTAAATTCAGCACCCCACGATGCATCAAAAGAAATGGCAATTTTCTTTTCCGGTGTATCCACATAATAGATGGGTACAAGACGGTTTTGTCCCGCTGCAGCTCTACTTTGTCTGCCCCGGATAATTTTTAGTAGGCAAAGTAATATTAGTATGATGGCCACCAGTAGAAGTAAACGTTTTTTTCTTTTGTCAAGAACAAAGCAGACAATCATTTGGCACAGCCCCCTTTTTTATGATGCCCGCAGGTCAATTTATCATTAAAACACCTATTATATTGGTATTCCGCAGATTAGCGCTTATGCCTAAAAAAGGCAAATAAGGTCGATCAGTTTGTTATGGAGTTATCTTGCCGGCAAGATAATACTTTTGACAGATTAAAGAATTATTGCAATTAAAGGAGGCAGGCTATGAATAAACAACTGCATAGAAAGGAAATTTTGGCCATCAAGCCTTATGTGCCGGGGAAACCGGTTGAAGAGGTACAGCGTGAGCTAGGAATTAGTGATGTAGTTAAATTGGCTTCCAATGAAAATCCGCTGGGTCCGTCTCCGGCAGTCGTTCAGGTGCTGCAGAAAATGGCAGGCAGTGTATCCGTCTATCCGGATGCAAATTGTTATTATTTGAAGGAAGCTTTGGCAGAAAGGCTTGGGGTGCTGCCGGATAATTTAATTATTGGCAATGGCTCTGATGAAATTATAAAAATGCTTGCGGAAGCATTCCTTAATGTAGGGGAAGAGGCTATTGTGGCAGATCCTACTTTTTCTGAATATGATTTTGCCGTTAAAATAATGGGCGGGTGTACCGTGGTAGTTCCGACGAAGGAGTATAAGCATGATCTACCTGCTATGGCTGATGCCATTACTGAAAAAACAAAGTTAATTTTTATTTGTAATCCCAATAATCCTACCGGAACAATCGTAAGGCAGGCCGAGGTAGAAGCATTTTTGCAGCGGGTACCGGAGCATGTTATTGTTATTTTTGATGAAGCTTACTATGAATATGTAACGGACGAGGCATATCCAAATACATTGGCTTATGTACAGGAAGGGCGCAATGTCATTGTCCTGCGTACTTTTTCTAAAATTTATGGTTTAGCTGGGCTGCGGATAGGTTACGGCATTGCTTCTCCGGCCTTGATTGGCATGCTAAATCGGGTGAAGGAACCTTTTAATGTGAATATGCTTGCTCAGGCGGCGGCACTCGCGGCATTGAGCGATACAGAGCATTTAAGGCGTAGCCGCGAGATCAATGAAGAGGGGAAAGCTTATCTTTACAATGAGTTTAATCGTTTGGGTTTGCTGTTTATTACAACCCATGCCAATTTTATTTGGGTTCGTATAAAGGCTGATTGTCAAAAAGTATTTGCTAAACTGCTCAGGCAGGGTGTCATAGTGCGCACCGGTGATATTTTTGGCTCGCCAGATGTTTTGCGCATTACCATTGGGACTAAAGAACAGAATAAACGTTTAGTAGATGCTTTACGCACAGTCTTGACAGAGGAAGGTGTGCTGGGATAAAATAGTAGCCACAATAACATATTGCATATTAAGGGCCTAGGGGTGCCCGTAGCACGGGCTGAGAAATCAGTGTGACTGATTAACCCTTTGAACCTGAGATGGATAATACCAGCGTAGGGAAGGACCGCTAAGAGGCAAATATGCCGCGAGCATTAACGGTTCGCGGCTTTATTTTTTAAGCTTATCAATGGAGGGTGATTTATGGATACGGGTAGAATCCTTAGCGCAGTAAGAGAAAAGAAACCATTAATTCACCACATTACTAATCAAGTAACAATTAGTGAATGCGCTAATATTACTTTGGCAACCGGCGGTTTGCCGATTATGGCACATGCCAAGGAAGAAGTGGCTGAAATGGTCGCGCATGCTGATGCGCTGGTACTTAATATTGGCACACTAACCACTGAGCAGATCGAAGCAATGCTTTTAGCCGGGAAGCAAGCCAATGATTTGCAGCTCCCCATCATTTTAGATCCTGTTGGTGTGGGCGCAACAGGTCTCCGTTCTGAGTGTGCCAAACAATTGCTGACCAAGCTGAAAATAAGCATTATTAAGGGGAATGCAGCGGAAATTGCTATTCTTGCCGGTGGTGTGGCCGAAATAAAAGGGGTAGAGTCCATAGCTGTATCCGGTGACGTAGAAGCTTTAGCGGCGGCACTGGCCAGTGAAACCGGTGCTGTGGTGGCAGCTACCGGAGAAATAGATCTGGTAACGGATGGCTGCCGGCTGGTTGAGATTTATAATGGTCATCCTTTAATGGCAGAGGTGGTTGGAACGGGCTGTATGACTGCATCTGTGATGGGATGTTTTGCGGCAGTGGAAAAAAACTTTTTGCAGGCTGCAGTTGCGGCTTTGGCAGCTATTAATGTGGCTGCAGAGGAGGCAGCGATGGAAGCGGCTGCCCCTGCTGCCTTTAAAAATAAACTTTTTGACAAGCTGCACGGCTTAACTCCTGCCGTATTGTCAGCTAAACAGCGTCTTGAGGAAAGGGTGGTAACGGTATGAAAGTTAGAAAACTAACAGGGATGGCTTTACTAGTTGCTGTCGGGACGGCAGGCGGTGTTTTGTCTATTCCTCTTCCATTGTTAGGGGCTAAAGTTGCGCCGGTACAACACGCTATCAATGTTTTGGCAGCAGTAATGTACGGCCCTGGCCCTGCGGTTATGATTGCTTTTCTCATTGGGCTGTTACGCAATTTGTTAGCCACCGGTACAATCTTGGCCTTTCCGGGGGGGATGATTGGAGCATTTATTGCCGGAATTGCTTTCCGAGCCTATCCCAAAAATTCAGCGGCTGCCGTTGGTGAGGTTTTTGGCACAGGTGTGCTTGGTGCTTTGGCCGCTTTCCCTCTTGCCCGTTTCTTTCTTGGACGAGATGTTTTGGCTCTAACTTATGTTGTCCCTTTTGCTTTAAGTAGTTTTACCGGTGCTGTTGTCGGCTGCGTAGTCTTAAAATTGTTTATGGCAATAGGTCAGAAAGAATTGCAGTCTTTAAAAGAAAAAAGCTGCCAATAAATAACTTTTATGGAGTAAAAAAGTGAAAGCAGTGTGTGTGCTTTCACTTTTTTACCTGTTAAGGAGATGTATGCCGTAAATTGCTATTTTTCACCCAGTATGGCCCGAATTTGCCCGATAAGAGGCCTTATTGTTCTTTGTACTTCTCCGGTGGAAACGGAGAGGAATAGTTGAGGTAGACGACCTACGGCTTCAGCTTTGTTTATCAGTTCTTCCGTTACCAGGTCGCCGCGTCCGCCCAGTAAAGCACCGTCCTGATCAAAGACGGGATTTGCCATTTTTTTGCCCAAAACATAGCTGCGAATTCTTTCGCGTGTTGCGTCTTCTATTTCACGGCCGCCTTGGATAAGTTTTTCATGTATTTGCAGCCAGAGTTCCCGTAGTTCTGCCGTTGTTTCGTTCATGTCATCATCAAGCTTGCGATTCAGCCATTCCTGAGAGCGTCCGCGGAATTTATGCCATGCCTCCATTAATTTTTTGTTGCCGGCGTCCAGTTTTTCCCGGGTAAAGTCAATTCCCTCTAATAATTCGCCCACACCGGCTGCAAATAAAAGCTGTGGTAAACGCCCTTTGCTGCGAGCATTGGCAATAGTTTTGTTTGTTACCTTTTCACCTTTCTGAATGATAAAATTGCCTTCGTCATCTATCACATCCTGTTTTACCTCTCGCCCTAAAGCGAAATCTACTGCTTTGCTTTCTAATGATTTAACAAAGGAATGGGCATTAAAATTGTTGGTGGTCTGTTCAACTTGTCGAGTGTTGGCAGAATAATCTTCATTGACGAGAAGAAAATCGCGGCCAAAAGTTTTAACTGCTGTAACCGGTAGTGCAAGTTGCAAATGTGATTTTTCTGCCACAAGAAAGATTTCCTGTAAGGTTCCATCCTCAGGATTAAAAGAAAATTCCTTTATACTGCCAATAAAGCTGCCGTCCACGGTAACAACTTGAGTTTTTAATAAGCTTTCTGAGGGGATAATATTTTCCGGTGTATTTTGAGTGCCCTGCATTGAATCAGCTGTAGTTACTGTAACTGCATCATTTCCAATACTATAGAGCCATGTAAAAGGGAGGGTTTTTGTTTTAGTATTTAAAAGATTACGCTCTCCCACTTCCAGTGCTTCAACCTGGCGTTTAACGGGATTAATCAGCAAACCTACAACACGACCAAGGGAGGAACCTTCTTGTAAGTCGATAACGGGTAAACCAATAATTTCGCGGGATTTCCTCATTATTTTCACCCCTAACATAATTGGTTTATTTACAGTATACCCTAATTACATTACCTTCACAAACTTGAAGTCAGAATTTTTTAGTTATATTGTCTGTTTATTGTTTTTTACGGCAATTAAAGCTATAATCAGTGAATGGGTGGAAAAAAAATGAAAATTAGTGAAATTGGCGAAAGAGAATTGATAAAAAGGATTTCTGCGGTGGCAGCCAGAACTCTTACTGCGGATATGCTAGGCATCGGTGATGATGCGGCACTGACAAAAGTGAAAGAAAATTCCTGCCTTGTAACCAGCAAGGATTTGTTGGTTGAAGGTGTTCATTTTCTTCTGCCGGGGATTACTGCCAGGGATCTTGGTTATAAAGCGCTGGCGGTGAATTTAAGCGATCTGGCAGCCATGGGTGCCTCACCCCACCACGCCTTTGTGGCATTAGCCATACCCCCGTCCACGGATTGTGAATTTATTTTAGAATTTTATGAGGGATTAGTAGATCTGGCTTTCAAGTTTAAAGTGGCCGTCAGCGGTGGTGATACGGTTATATCGCCCGGCCCCTTGGTTGTCAGCGTAACTGTGCAGGGGGAAGTGGAGCAGGGAAAGGCACTTTTACGCAGCGGAGCAAAGGCGGGCGATTTGCTTTGTACAACAGGTGAATTAGGGGCATCAGCAGCGGGATTGCTTATTTTAGAACATAATTTGCCATGTGCGGAGAAGATCCGGACGCAAGCATTATTAGCTCATTACCGGCCTCAGCCCCGAATAAAGGAAGGAAAGTGGCTGGCAAAACTCGGTGTTGTAACGGCAGCCATGGACATCTCCGACGGCCTGAGTAAAGATGTGCTGGAAATTTGCCAGTCAAGTGGTTGTGGTGCTGTTTTTTACGAAGATAAAATTCCCATTCACCCCATTGCGGCTGCAGTGGCTCCCCTGCAGGGTATAGAACCTCTTGCTCTGGCACTACATGGTGGTGAAGATTATGAGCTGCTTTTCACCATACCCGAGGAGCTTTTTGCTTCTACAGCACAATCCTACTATGAAACTTTTGGCAGAACAATAATACCAATAGGTAAGATAACTGAAGCTCCGGAGATCGGCATGGTTACAAAAACAGGAAAATGGGAAAAACTACTTATTAAAGGTTATCAGCATTTTTAAGGTGGTAGGTATTTTGGAAGTTAAAATAGAAACGCTAAATGAAAAAGAAACCGAGTCCCTTGGTAAGCGCATTGGCGAGCAATTATTTCCAGGGGCTGTCATTTATTTAGACGGAGAACTGGGGGCAGGAAAAACTGTGTTTGCCCGTGGCATTGCCCTTGGCTTGGGTGTTAAGACACCCATTACCAGCCCGACATTTGTTTTACTGCAGCAGCATCAAGGTCGATTACCCTTTTATCATTTTGATTTATACCGTTTAGAAGATGAAGATGAACTATATGAAATTGGTTTGGATGAATGCCTTGATGGAGACGGGGTCAGCCTCATAGAATGGGCCGGTAAATTTCCTGAATATCTGCATTGGCCGGCTTTAACTGTTAGAATTAATAATTTAGGTGCTTGCAAGCGCCAAATTTGCTTGTGTGCAGAAAATAAACCTTACCAGCAAATATTGGAGGCTTTAACGGCGGGGAGATGAAACAATGATAGTCTTGGGAATTGAAACGGCGACTTTAGTTTGTAGCGTGGCGGTAGTGACTGCGGATAAGATGCTGGCTGAATATACTCAGCAGGCAAAAAAGACACATTCAGAAAGGCTACTGCCTCTAATTGATAGTTTGTTAAAAGATATAGGGCTAAAAGTTAATGACTTAAATGGCATAGCCGTAGCTGCAGGCCCAGGGTCTTTTACCGGTTTGCGGATTGGGATGGTTACGGCAAAATCATTGGCACAAGTGCTGGATATACCACTTTATGGCGTGCCCACTTTAGAAGCGCTTGCTGCCCAGCATCCCCATTTTCCCGGTATTATCAGCCCTATCCTTGATGCTAGACGTAAGCAAGTTTACAATGCCCTTTTCCTGCCGGCGGAGGAACCGCAGCGTTTAACGGCAGAGCGTGCTTTACCACTGACAGATTTATTACAAGAATTGGAACAGGAGAGGGAAAAAGTTCTGTTTGTTGGGGATGCAGTGCCGGTATATCGCCAGCTAATTAAAGAAAAGCTTGGTGATAGAGCCCATTTACTGCCGGCAGAGGCATCTATTTGCCGCGCAGCAACAGTGGCACGGCTGGGGTTAAAACGGATGTCTGCTGGCTGTACTCATTCATGGCATGATTTAGTACCGTTTTATGTGCGTTTATCAGAAGCGGAAAGAAAATATTTGCGTTCATTAAAAGAAGGAGGCGATTTTTGTTGAAAGTCTCCATTGAACCGATGAAATTTTGCCATGTTCCTAGCGTGGCAGCCATTGAAAAAATGGTTTATAGTGCGCCTTGGTCTGAGCATGCCTTTATTAATGAAATTTTAGATAACGGTTTTGCATCATATTATGTTTTGTTGATTGACGGCGAAGTTGCAGGATATACTGGGATTTGGGTTATTTTGGATGAAGCTCATATCACGACATTGGCCGTTAGTCCGGTTTGGCAGGGAAAAGGCTTTGGACGTTCTTTATTGGAGCATGCAATCGCCGAGGCGGCGAAAAAAGGTGCTGTTAGAATTACTTTGGAAGTGCGCGTTTCCAATTTAAAAGCGCAAGCACTCTATAAAAAATTAGGATTTACCCCTTGTGGCATCCGTCCTAATTATTATCATGATGAAGATGCTCTTGTTATGTGGCTGGATAATTTGCCATCCTTTTGCGAGAGGAATGGTTTTTCTGTGGTAAAGACACCGGCTGCAGAGAGGGATTGGGAGGGATAGCCATGGAGAAAAAATTAATTCTCGGCCTAGAAACTTCATGTGATGAAACAGCCGCAGCTGTTGTTGCTGAAGGCAGGGAAATGTTAAGTAATGTAATAGCTTCTCAAATAAAGGAACACCAAAAATATGGCGGCGTAGTGCCGGAGGTTGCTTCACGCAAACATTTGGAAATAGTTAATATTATAGTAGCAAGAGCACTACAGGAAGCCAACTGCACTTTTTCTGATTTGGCTGCCATTGCCGTCACCAACGGACCAGGTTTAGTCGGGGCTTTATTGGTAGGAGTCAATTGTGCTAAAACATTGGCATATGCTTTAGGGAAACCGCTGGTAGCGGTTAATCATGTATTGGCCCATGTTGCAGCTAATTATCTGGTTCATGAGGTTATATTTCCTGCTGTTTGCCTGGTGGTTTCCGGCGGTCATACCAGCTTGCTATATTTGACCTCTCGTTCGCAAGCAGTTTTGTTGGGTGGAACGCGTGATGATGCTGCCGGAGAAGCTTTTGACAAAATAGCACGTGTTCTTGATTTAGGTTATCCGGGTGGCCCTGCCATTGAGAAAGCTGCTGCAGAGGGGAACCCCAAGGCTTTTAACTTTCCGCGTGCTTTTTCCGGTCAGGATGACATACTTGAATTTTCTTTTTCCGGCCTAAAGTCTGCTGTCATTAATAATTTGCATCATATGAGGCAAAAAGGTCAGTCTTTTTCTGTATCTGACGTGGCCGCCAGTTTTCAGGAAGCGGTTATTGATATTTTGGTCGAAAAGACTGTGCTGGCTGCTGCTGCAAAACAGGTTAAGACGGTTCTTTTGGCGGGAGGTGTGGCAGCAAACAACTTATTAAGAGAACGTTTAGAAAAATCTTTACAGAATGATGGGCGTACTTTACTAGTGCCTCCTGCTAGCCTGTGTACTGATAATGCTGCCATGGTGGCTGCTGCAGGCTGGGATTTTTATGTTTCTCAAAAATTCGCAGGACTCGACTTAAATGCAACTCCTGTTTTAGACAAGATCTGGCAGGCCGACTAAAACACTTTCTAAAAAGCTCGAAGAAATTATTTATGGTAACAGGCTGTGGATAATGTGGATATTTTTTATGAATATAGGTATAATCGTCTTATTTCTGTGGATAACTCTGTGGATTATGTGGATTATTACACTATGATCACTGTGGAAAACCAAACAAAATCTTGTAAAAACAGCGCATTACATCAACTTAGTTACTTAACATAATAAGATTGCATAAAATTTTTTTAGTATTTTCGACAGCAGTAGTAGACATCATAATCTTACATTTCGACAGATTAATTTTGCGATTTAAACTAAATAATGGCTGATAAGCAGGAATAACAAAAGAATAAACAAACACAGATTGAGTTTTCAACATAAACTAAAAAAGTGAGACTGATGGAAAGAGGGGTCGCCTTTTGCTGAAGGAAATCAATCATATTCATTTTATAGGTATCGGTGGTTATGGGATGAGTGCCCTGGCACGTGTCATGCTGGCTTTAGGTTATATAGTTAGTGGTTCCGACAAAAAACAAAGTTCAATCACTAAGAAATTACAAGAGGAAGGGGCAGTAATTAGTTTTTCACATTTGCCGGAAAACATAGAAGGGGCAGATTTAGTTGTTTATTCTACAGCCATAGCCCCGGATAATGTAGAATTGATGGCGGCAAAAAAAGCTAAAATACCGGTATGGCACCGGTCAGAATTATTGGCTCATTTTATTAATGGACGTTTCGGCATTGCAGTAGCAGGGGCGCATGGTAAAACCAGTACAACTGCGATGATTGGCGCTGTTCTTACGCGGGGAAAACTGGATCCCACTGTTTTTATTGGCGGAATATTTGCCGAATTTGGCGGCAATGCACGGGTGGGTAAATCGCAATTTGTGGTGGCGGAAGCAGATGAAAGTGATAACTCTTTTTTACGCTACCGACCACATCTGGCAGTTGTAACAAATATTGATGCTGATCATCTTGAGCATTATCAGGGCGATTTCAACCGATTGCTGAATGCTTATCGGCAGTTTTTAAACAATATAGTACCGGTGGGCACAGCCGTTTTGAATGCAGAAGACCCTTATCTACAGGCCATAATTCCTAAACATGTGAAAAATCTTATTACTTTTGGCTTGCAAAAAGGTGATTATCAGGCACACAACCTGCAAACAAAAGGATGGGGCAGCATTTTTACCGTTCAGGGACCAAAGGGAGTACTGGGAGAAATAAAACTTTCTGTACCCGGCCTACATAATGTTTTAAATGCACTGGCTGCGGTGGCGGTAGCACAGGCTTTAGGAGTAGATTTTTCCGCTATTAAAGAGGGTCTGGAAATGTTTTGCGGCACAGAGCGGAGGTTCCAATTTTTGTACAATCAGAATGGCATAACGGTTGTGGATGATTATGCCCATCATCCAACTGAAATCCGCGCCACTATCCAGGCAGCCCGCGCAGGGCATCAGGGAAGGTTAATAGTTATTTTTCAGCCACATCGTTATAGCCGGACAAAATGGTTCTTTTCCGAATTTGCCACAGCTTTTAGCGGTGTCGATAAGGTGTTTTTACTAAATATTTATGCCGCAAGTGAAACACCCATTGCCGGTATAACGTCGCATGACTTAGCTAAAAAGATGAAGGGGGATGGGGTGGATGTGACACGGCTGGATAGTGCCGAAGCTGTTTTATCCGAGGTTAAAGCAATGGCACGGCCTGGTGATTTAATTATAACGATGGGAGCCGGTGATGTAACGGAGCTGGGACATAAAATCGCTGCAGAGCTGCGTGCAGAAGAAAATGCCTAAGAAATATTATCAGCAAGTTTTAGCAGCAATTCGTAGGAATGTCCTGCCTCTAACATCCCGCTGCAATCTGCACTGTATTTTTTGCAGCAATTACCAGAATCCGCCTGCTGTGATAACTGAACAGCTCCCGGCGCTGTCATTATTTGAAGTGGTGGAGTTAATTCCTTTTCTCGATCCGCAGAAAAAAGTTGTTATCGGTGAAGCTGCTATGCGCATCAATGAAGGAGAACCATTTACACACCCGGAAATCATGCAAATTTTGCGTGAAATAAGACGACAACTCCCGCAAACAGTATTATCCATTACAACCAATGGTACTTTATTAACGTTGCGTATCATTAAGGAGCTGGTTCAACTTAAACCCCTTGAAATTACCATTTCATTAAACAGTGCCACGCCCACAGGGCGACATATTTTAATGCATGATAAAGAACCACAGCGAGCTTTAGCTGCGGTGGAGATGGTTGCCCGGGAAGGAATTCCCTGGCAGGGTAGTTTGGTGGCGATGCCGCACTTGGTAGGCTGGTCTGATGTGAACGATACTGTAAATTTTTTAGCGGTACATCATGCACGCACCATTCGTGTTTTTTTGCCAGGGTATACGAAATTTGCTCCTGCTGCTCTGCAGTTCCCTTTAAGTATGTGGGAGAAAGTGGTTCGGCAGGCTAAACTATGGACCTGGCAGCTCGATTTGCCGGTGATTCCGGAGCCATTTGTGCCGGGCACATTAGAACCTGCAATTTGGGGAGTTATACAGGGAACACCGGCCAAGGCCGCCGGACTAAAGCCGGATGATTTAGTTTTGGCAGTAAATAACCGGAGAGTAAAAACAGCTGTAGAGGCTTTCCTGGCGGCAAAAAATGCTGCCCACCCTGAACTGACAATAAACAGAGCCGGTGAAATAATAAATTTTCAACTTAATAAGGAAGAACAGCAGACACCGGGCTTCGTCATGATTTATGATTTTGCTCCGCAACGTGCTAGGGCCATTGCGGGCGCCATAAAACGTTATCACGCCAAAAGAGTGCTGCTGTTAACTTCTGAGTTTGCTCTTCCACTTCTGCAAGAGGTGGTTAAAGCTTTTTCGCTGCCCAATGTTGTAGTACGAGCTGTTCCTAATCAATTTTTTGGCGGCTCCATTAAAGCGGCAGGTTTAATTACAGTGGCAGATTTTTTGGCAGCAGCAAAAAATGCGCTGGCAGAACAATCATTTGACTTGCTAATTGTACCGCAGGAGCCTTTTGATGAGCAGTATTTGGATTTAACGGGGCAGCCTCTGGAACTGCTTTCTCAGGCATTGTCCGTACCGGTAGTGGCTGTATAATTTAGTGAGCTACAGCAGGACATTTATATTTTATAACGAATCTGTAAAACCATTAAGGTAAAGGCCGGAGGTAGTGTGAAATGAAAGCTATTATACTTGATAATATTCCCTTTACTGCTGAGTTAGAAATGTTTACAGAGAGATTGAGAATAAAAAATAAGCCCTCTGCTGTAAAGCAGCTGGCGCAGCTGCTGGCAGAGGCAAAAGGCATTGCCCGGCCAAAAGCAATGTTTAAAGAAACGGTAATTGCAGAAAAGGGTGAGGATTATATAGTTTTGGATGGCTTGACCTTTAAGAGCCGAGATTTGCGCGCAATACACTTAACGAGTTAAAGCGGGTCTTTCCTGCAGTTGTCACTTGTGGTCAGGAACTGGAAGAATGGGCTAATAAAATTGATGGGTTATTCCCCCGCTTTTGTGCACAGGTCATCTGTGAGGCGGCCATGATAGCAGCGCAGGAATATTTGGCAGCTTATGTTTTCCAAGAATTTGGAGCGGCAGATATTACTTATATTTTGCCGGGAACGCTGGACTGGTCGCTCGCAGAACAAGAAAAACTCTTTGCTTTAATTGGTGATACAACTCCCATTGGTGTAAGATTATTGTCATATTCTACGATGCGCCCGGTAAAAACTGTTTCTGCGCTTTATTATGAAACTGTATAGAACAAAAACAAAGGGGAATACATCCCTTTGTTTTTTATGTGTGGAATTGTTTTAAAGATAAATAATTTCGGCAGAAATTTTCTTGCCAAGAGTCAGCAGGCCGCAGGAAGGGCGCGGTTCGCGGCGGCGGTCTGTGGGGGAGCCGGGGTTAAAAAGCAGTATTCCGTTATGTTTTTGCAGATAAGGCTGATGACTGTGACCAAAAACAACGCAGTCTACTTGTTCCCGTTCAAAAGCTTCCAGCGCACGCTGAGGCGTTTTATGGCGTTCAGAGCCATAGTCGCCGTGAATTAAACCAATTCTAAACCCTGCTAGTTCCAGAATTTTTTTTCGCCCCAGTTTTTGTTTGAGTGAAGGGGGATCCATATTGCCGGCTACGGCTTCAACCGGCGCAATTGTTTTTAATTCCATTAAAACATCTTCGACCACCAGGTCTCCGGCATGAAGCAGCAAATCCACACCTTCAAAGATGGCAAATAATGCGGCTGGAAGATATTTTGCCCTGGTAGGGATATGTGTATCGCTTAAGACGCCAATCCGCATAGTTAAACCTCCTGAGAATGTCTGGTAAAAATATTATAACATATTGCAGCTAGTTACTGCCACCGGCAGGACTTATAATTGGCAGCCATTTACTACTTTTCTTAATGATTTCTTACAGTCTGGACAGTAGTGATTATATTGGCAGGATTAAGCTTGTGGCGGGGAGAACAAAATAAGTGTGCAGTAAGAGTTACAGGAGGTAATTATGCCGAGTCTCAGATTTATAGATCAATATCTTCATTATTTTACCCGCACTACTACTTCGGCAGAATTAGAAAGTAGGCCGGATTTTATTGCCAAACTTATGGAAACGGTAGAAACTTTAATTTTGGTCCTTGATCGGCAGGGTAGAATAATTGAGTTTAATCCTGCCTGTGAGAGGCTTTCTGGTTATCAGCGCAGTGAAGTAATAGGAAGAAAATTTACTTTTCTAATTCCGCCGGAAGAGCAGCCTGCTGTGGAAAAGGTGATGCAGGAGCTTATCAGCAAACCGCAATCGCTGCACTATGAAAACCACTGGTTGACTAAAACAGGTCAAAAGCGTTTATTGGCCTGGTCCAACAGCAGTTTTAATGTGGATAGCTCAGCAGCCGCTGTTATCTGTACAGGAATTGATATGACAGATGTACGCGAGAGGGAAAATAGGCTTCTTGTTTTGCTGGAGATATTAGAATTGCTGGCCAGTCATGAAAGTAAAGATACTGTGCTGGCGCATATCTTGTCTACTGTGCAAAACTATTTAGGATGTGATGCAGCAGGAATACGTTTGCGCAGAGGTGACAATTATCCCTATGTGCAAACGGTCGGTTTTTCAGAAGAATTTGTAAAGAAGGAATCACTACTGTGCTGCTTTCAAGGAAGTAGCATTGAGCGGGATGAAGATGGTGTTGCGGTGCTTGATTGTATTTGCGGCCGTGTAATACGTGGGGATCTTGATGAAGAAATGGCCACAAGCAGCGGTGCTTTTGTAACGGGCAATATTCATGATCTTGTTGCTAAAGCTGCTAAAATGAATTTGCCGTTTAATATTCGAAATCACTGCGGCAAGGCCGGCTACCAGTCCATTGCGCTGATTCCCCTGCGTTTTAATGATAGTACAATTGGTTTGCTGCAGTTAAACGCCCATGCCGAAAACTTTTTTGATGAGGACGATGTGATATTTCTCACATTAATTGGTCAAAGTATTGGTGCTGCCCTGGCGCGCTTTCAGGCTGAACAGGAGCGGCATAAAACCGAATTAATTCTTAATACAGTAATCCAAAAAGTAAGGGACGGGCTACTGCTTGGCACGCCTGACGGAAAGGTGATTATTTATAATGAAGTCATGGAGCGGATAACAGGTTACAGTCAGGCTGAGGTTAATCAGTATGGTTGGGTCTATCTTGTTTTTCCTGAAGAAAAAGAACGACGCAAAGTTATTCAGAAAGCACGTAAAGCTATGTCGGGTAAACTTACTTTAATTGAGGCAACCATTACCTGCAAAGACGGTACTTTAAAGCCGGTTACCTTTATGTTGACTCCTCTTGAGATAGAAGGGAAAACCTACAACTTTATGGCAATGATGGAGAAGTGATGACCGGTAGTGTCTAAAAGGGGCAGGTCTCTATTTTGAGACCTGTCCCTTTTTACGCAATAGTCGAAAATTTAGAAATTTAGCAGAATGCATGTTTATCTATTGACAGAATCAAAATAAAGGTTTAAAATCATACTGTTAGTTTTTGAACCATTATTTAATTGGTGCTTAAGATCTTTTTTTTGTGACAGAATAAGTCTAGTAAGCTAAAAAAATGGAGGGTGCAAATGGTATCGACAAAACATCTAGAAGAGGGTAGTATCCCAAGTTTAATATTAAGATTTTCCGGGCCTGCAGTGGTGGGCAATATTGTAATGTCTATTTATAATGTGGTGGACCGGATTTTTATCGGTCGTGGAGTAGGCCCCTTGGCTTTAGCAGGTGTTACCATTGGCTTCCCTATAATGATGTTAGTAAATGCGCTGGCAGCATTAATCGGCATTGGTGCCACCGCCCTTGTTTCAATTCGCCTTGGAGAAAAGACGCAGGATGAAGCAGAAAAGATAATGGGCAATGCTTTCATCTTAATGCTGGCATTGGCCGTTATTCTTGGTATTGTGGGCTTTATTTTCCTAGATCCCATTTTAACTATGTTTGGTGCCAGTGCAGAAGTTCTGCCCTATGCGCATACCTATATGTCCTATATTTTGTTGGGGCTTGTTTTCCAAATTACCAGCTTTGGCCTTAACAGTTTTATTCGGGCGGAAGGTAAACCCCATATTGCTATGATTACCATGATAGTCGGTGCCATTATTAATTGTGTGCTTGATCCCATTTTAATTTATGGCTTTAATATGGGAGTTAGAGGTGCAGCCATTGCTACCGTTGCTTCGCAAGCTGTTTCTGCCATTTGGATAGTTTCATATTTCCTGAGAGGGAAAAGCATGTTAAAGATCAAGCGCAAATATTTAAAAATAGAATTGCCGCTGACGCTTAGTATCATTAATGTTGGCCTGCCAGCATTTTTTAAGCAAATATCCACCAGCCTAACTGTTGGTATTTTAAATAATAGCCTTTTGACGTACGGTGGCGACATAGCCATTTCCGCCTTTGGTGTCGTCCATAGTGTCATGGCGCTGATGCTGATGCCTATCTTTGGCATTAGCCAGGGTATCCAGCCTATTATTGGCTACAACTATGGCGCTCGCAAATTTAAGCGTGTTAAAAAAGCATATTTTAGCGGAATATTGTTGGCGACAGCGGTTTGTGTAACCGGCTTTCTGGCCATTAGCTTTTTCCCGGCAGTTTTTATCCGCCTCTTTAGCGATAATGAGGCACTATTGGCACTAGGTGTAAAGACAATGCGTGTGCATACTTCATTACTGCCGGTACTTGGATTTACCATTATTGGCTCCAACTATTTCCAGGCAGTGGGTAAACCGAGGCATGCAGTTTTTCTTAACCTTGCCAGGCAAGTCTTTCTGCTGTTGCCGGCGCTGCTCATTCTGCCCCGTTTCTTTGGCTTAATGGGCGTTTGGCTGGCGACACCGGTTGCAGATGGCATTGCTTCACTGTTAACTGCCATTGCCGTTTATTTTGAGGTGCGTTTTCTTAACAAACAATCCGAGGAGCAGCAGGATGAGCAGCCAGGGGAAGACCAAGAGGAAAAGCATGCTCATAGTGCAGCGCTTTGCCCTGATATTAAATAATGTTAGCTAAAGACGGATACTTTCCCAAACGGTGCTTTGCACCGCTTTTTTTTTGCAGTAAATTCCGTGTAGTGAACAAATATAGATTAGAGATATAAATTAAGCCTGCCGACCGGCAGGTATTTTTATTGATTTAGGAGGTAGAAATTATGGGTAAAAAAATGGTTTGCAAGAACAATTGGAGTGTCTGGCTAAACTGCTTAACGAGGATATTGCTGCTTACGTAGCAAAGAAAGGGGGCATTGATAAATTGAGATTTATAGTGAAGAAGAGTTAAACGAAATGTTTGACAGAGTGTTAGTGGAGGCGATGAAAAATTTGCAGCAGCTGCTTGAGGAAGATAAAAAGCAACGGAAAAACAGAAAAAGCAGGCACAGTCTGAAAGGCAGGCTGTTGGGTAAAGTATTAAAGCTCTGAAGTTAAGAAGATTTTCTTGACAAAAGTTTCTACTTAATATATAGTACATTACAACAGTAATGCACTGTGATGCTATGGTAGTAGGAGGTGGTTCCTTGTACCTTAATGCTGATGATTTAACACCGCTTTATATGCAGGTTGCCGAGTGGCTGGAATTGGAGATTTTAAATGGTAGCCTACAAAGTAATGAAAAAGTTTATTCACAATATCAGTTGGCGGAAATGTTTAATATAAATCCGGCCACGGCTGCAAAGGGTCTATCGCTTTTGGCAGAGCAAAACTTACTATATAAGAAACGGGGGCTGGGAATGTTTGTGGCTCCGCAGGCAAAAGAAAAAATTCGTGCTAAACGGATTAAAGAAAATCTACAGCAGCTGGTATTGCAGCTAGTGGCGGAAGCAAAACGTCTACAGCTGTCACAAGCAGAGCTGATAGCTATGATAAAAAATGTTGATTTGCCTAAGGAGGAATAGCCTATGAAAAATGTGGAGTGCAATAGACTGACAAAAAAATACGGTAGCATCTATGCTGTCAATGATTTAACTTTTTCTATTCCGGAAAATAGCATAACGGGGCTTATAGGGCGTAATGGTGCCGGAAAAACAACTCTTTTAAAAATGCTGGCTGGTTTTTTGCTTCCCTCCGGCGGGACAGTTAGGATTTTGGGGCAAAATCCTTTTAATAATCTTCAGGTGGCCGCCAACCTGATTTTCATTGATGATGAATTGGCACTGCCGGAAAATATGAATTTGGGTGAGATTTTGGACACAGCTGCAACATTTTATGAAAATTGGCAGCCTGACATAGCCTATGGTTTACTGGATTATTTTTCGCTGGATTTACGCAGTTATTATCAGCAGCTTTCTAAGGGCATGAAAAGTACTTTTAATGTAATTCTTGGCATTGCGGCGCGCTGCCCCATCACTATCTTTGATGAGCCCACTGTGGGTATGGATGCGGCGGTAAGAAAAGATTTTTATCGGGCGCTGCTAAAAGATTATTTGCAGCAGCCGCGAACCATTATTTTGTCCAGTCACCTTTTGGGGGAAATTGAAGATTTGCTTGACAGCATTTTGCTAATTGATGCCGGTAAAAAGTGTCTTCATTTATCGATGGATGAGCTGCGCAGTTACGCTGTAGGCTTGAGCGGTAATTCTAAATTACTTCATGAGCTGGTAAAAGAAGAAGATATTATTTTTCGGCAGCAGTTGGGCAAGGACAAAATTTATTTGGTGGTACGTAACAGGAAGATAGACTTTTCAGCCGCTAGATTTAAGGGGCTGGAAATTGGCCCGGTTCCTGCCAATGACTTGTGCGTTTACCTTACTGCAAAGCACAAAGGAGGGATAGATGATGTCTTTAAGCACAGTTAATCTGCTTACCAATGCAAGACGACAGTTTAACTATAAATTAAAAGCTAATGCCGGCCTCTTTGTTTCTTTGTTGGCTGTACAGATGCTTGCGGCTTTATTGTCTGCTAACGGTACGGTTAGTATTGGCTGGGGTACCGGCAACAGTGTTGCTTACCTTAGACTGATTTCCGGTGATGTTATTATTATTTTTTCTTTGCTTTGGGCCTTTACTGCCGGCTTAACTGTGGCAGCCAACGCGCAGCGCTATGATTTTGTCTTTGTCACTAATCGTTTAAGCAGTAATTTGTCCAGCATGGCAGTGCTTTTTATTCTGTCTGCCGGCGGCGGTGTCAGTGCCACATTGTGTGGAATCTTACTGCGTGCTTTTTTAATTATAACTAAAGACGGTTTCATTTTTACTAATATTTCTCCGTATGTTTTGCTTATTGGCATCTGCAGCGCCGTTCTTTATTCCCTCCTGTTTAGTGCTGTCGGCTACTTTCTGGGGATTTTAGCTCAGCGCAATAAAGCATATGCGATACTGCTTCCCGCTCTGTTTTTGGGCTTATTGTTTGTGGAAGCGCGCAGTGTAGGCGGTACGCGGCACATCTTAAGTGTAATCCACTTTTTTATCAGGGAGAGTTCGCTGCTAATTTTTGCGCTAAAAATACTGCTAACAGTGGCTCTGCTATATGGCGCTGCCATTTTAATTGCTAGTAAGATGGAGGTGAGGCAATGACTGGCATATTTGCTGGCGGCCTAATTATTATCATAGTGCTCATTTCTGCCGGGCATTTTGTCATCAGCAGAATTAAGCCGTCCTTGTCACAAACACGCATTTTTGTTGGTATTTATCTCCTACTGCTTATCTTTGCCGTTGCTGCCTTTTATTGTTTAGACAAAACTGGTTCTGCTTTGGTGTTGGAAAACAGGGGAACGGGAGAAAATGAATTTCAGCGTTTTTTGGAGACGGGCCGGGTAGAATATTTAAAAGGACTGCGAAAACTTGGGCGCTGGAGCTTTACATACCGTGGCCAAGATTTAGTCTTAAGGTCTGCCGATAAAGAGCATTTTTGGACTACCGTGGTAGTAGAACGTAAAGAGGCCGGTGATGAAACCATAGAAGTTATTTGTTATACCACCGGTCTGCAGCTGCCGGAAACTGATAATCCGCCCCTCGTTAAACTAAAGGATGGCCAGCTACTGTTAACTAACCCACCTCCTGTGGAAATTAACTTTTATGTCGCCGGTTATGATTTTACCATGACGCAATTTACTGCAGGAATTGATGCAAATAATGTCAGCCATGAGTTGGCACAAAGTATTTTGGGTAATCAAATAGTACTTGTTCGTCTTCCCGGCCACCTGCAGTTAATAGTAGATGAAACGGTTAGTGTGGTGGAGCAAAAGTAATAAAAAAAGCCGCTCTCATTTATAGAAAGCGGCTTTTTTTTTAGATTAGCAGCAATAGTTCCTAACTTTCAAAGTTTCTGAATTTATCTTGACCAAAAATTGCTAGTATTATATACTTTTTTTAGGCATTGTAGAAGCTGTTACTGATTTCACTATGCAAAAAAAGAAAGAAGAGGTGAATGAATGTGGATGCAAAAAAAATGAAAGAGTTTCGCACCAAGATGTATACAGATTTGTATACGGGCGTAATACCGGAAAGATTCCCGGTCCATGACAGCTTAGGGATAGAGTTCATGATCCAGTATGCCGGCAAAGATTTACTTACGACACAATATAGCTATACGTCAGATTTGCTGGTAGAAATCTATGAAAAAGCCAGGGAAATAACCAGAGGTGATAGGTTGCCCGGCGGCTTTGCCAGAAATCCTGTCGGGATAATGTTTCAACAATCTTTGACTAATGAAATGAGTCAGACTGGCTTTATTCAGCATCCGGAGCGTTCATTTATGGAAGCTGATGAATACGATGAATTAATTGAAAATCCGCATGAATTTATTTTGGAAAAATGCGCTCCCCGTATGAACAGAGGATATGCGCAAGGCGAAGTAATGCGCGCCATGAATTTTGCAAAGTATGTTCTAGCCACCATGGATTTTAATAAAGAATTTGCTGTGGCCAATGCCATTATGATTGAGCGTTATGGCTATTTTTCTCCGCCTCCCGGCTCCACTGCTTTGCAGGCAGTACCATTTGATTTTATTGCTGATTTTTACCGCGGTTTTTCAAAAATTCCGCTTGATATGAGAAGACGCCCCGAAAAATTACTGGCTGCCATGGAGGCTTTAATGCCTTACCTGATTTGGCTGGGGCAAAATAAAGTGCAAAGTCCTTTGGGCTGCAATATGATCATGACTCATATGGGAGTTTTCCTCAACAATAAAGATTTTGCAAAGTTTTATTGGCCTACTTTCCATAAAATCTGCCATATCTGCGCAGAGCGTGGTCAAGCCATGCAGATTTTCTTGGAGGGAGATTGGACACGCTTTATTGATTTCCTCCAGGATCTGCCTCAAGGTACACGCCTCTATATGGAATACGGCGATCCGCAGCAGTTCAAAGACAGATTGGGTAAAAAGATGGTATTGGGCGGTTTTTATCCGCTGACACTTTTAGGTACTGCATCGAAGGAAAAGTGTATTGACAAAGCTAAAGAGCTAATTGATATTTTGGCACCGGGCGGAAACTTCTTCTTCTGCTTTGATAAGAGTGCTTTAAACCTTACAGACATTAATCCGGAAAATTATGTAGCTGTACTGGAATATGCCTTAGAAAACGGCAAATATGAAAATGCCGGAGAGCTGGTAACGACTGCCAAAAAAGAAGATTCAATTATCAAGTACTCACATCTATACCCTGAGTTTAAATCAAAATATATTGTCAGCTTTGATGAGTTTAAGAAGGAGTATCCACCGGTAGATGAGAGAGTTGAACCGCTCATGCGGGCAGCCTATGATAAATATACAGACATAATTAACAGAATAAGGTAATTGGCTTAAGACCCGCAGGCATTTGCCTGCGGGTTATATTTTTGTCCTGAAAAAATTATTTGAGGTAAAAAATACAAAATAATTTGCTATGCTTATGGGAAGAATGTTTTTTAAAATTTATTTATCTGACTTTTTTACTTTTAAGTTATTTATCAGCTGCAGCCAGGAGGTAAAGACTTGGTAAAAGAAAAGAGTGTTTTATGGACAAAAAATTACATCTTCTTTTTTATTTCTAATCTTTTTATTAATACAGCTACACAATTTTTAATTCCGACTTTACCACTTTATGCCATATCCGTTCTGGCGGTAGAACAATCACAGGTTGGATATTTGTTGGGAGTATATTCCTTTGCTGCTTTATTGATTCGCCCATTTTCCGGCTATGCCTATGATCATTTTGGCCGTAAAAAAATGTTTCAAATCTCTTTATTCTTTTTTGCACTTGCCACTTTTTTATATCCTTTTGCTGCGACTTTTTTTCTGCTGGTATTGCTTCGTTTTTTTCATGGCGTTTTTTTTGGCATGATATCTACCGGCGGTGGAGCCATGGTTGGTGATATTGTCGCCGCTAAAAGGCGAGCGGAAGGCGTGGGTTATTATAGTTTGAGTAATAGTTTGGCAATGTCTATTGGGCCGGCAGTGGGTCTGGCAATTCTTGGTGAAAATCATTATAATCATTTATTTGTGTCTGCGGGAATTTTGACGGTCTTATCTCTGCTTTTTGCCGGTCTTATTACTTATCCGCATCAAGCTTGGGAGAAAAAGAAATTGACTTTGGCATCTTTTTTTGAAAAACGTGTGCTCCCATTATCCTTTATCATGCTTCTTATCGGTGTTGTTTTAGGTGGGCTAATGACTTATATTATTGTTTACAGTCAGGAGCAGGGCATTAAAAGCGGCGGCTTGTTTTATCTAATAAACACCATTGGTGTGGTTTTGACACGTTTTTTTGCCGATAAGGTATTAGAGGAAAGGGGCCCTAGTTTTATTCCGCTGCCGGGTTTCGCTTTTTTTGCTGCAGGTTTTGTAACGCTTGCTGTAGGTAGTGGGTTGTTTTTATTTTTAGTGGCGGCCCTTTTGCTAGGTTTGGGCAATGGGATAGTAATGCCTTCATTACAAACCATGGTTATAAATTTGGTGGAACCATCCTCACGGGGTGTTGCCAATTCCACTTTTTTTGCTGCCCTGGATATTGGTATCGGTGGTGGTTCCATTGTGTTAGGTTGGCTAACGGGCCTGGTCACGCTGCGGACGATGTTTTTAATCAGCGGCTTATTTCTTATTCTGCCGCTGGCTTTATATTATGTTTTTGCAGCTAAAGATTACGAGCGCAAGTTAGCTGTCCAAAGGGACAAAAAATAGATTGTGTGAGTTTTTACAGCTGGGAAAAAGCTTTTTAACAGACAGGGGTTTAAAAGAAGAAAAAAGTATCATATAATTGAGACAAGCTTATTTCTGAATGGAGGGGAGAGTAGATGGCGACAAAAATCTTAACCGACAGTGCTGCTGATTTACCGCAGGATATTCTGGATGCATATGAAATAGATGTGGCGTCACTGCATGTCTATTGTGATAATCAAGAATATCTTGATGGGAAAACTATACAGCCGCTGCAGATGATGCAGGAAATGCGCCAGGGCAAAGTATTTAAAACATCACAAGTCGATCCCGCCTCTTTTTTAGAATACTTTGAGCAATATGCCAAACAAGGCGATAGTTGTATTTATATTGGATTTAGTTCAGGTTTATCAGCCACTTATCAGTCGGCTTTATTGGCTAAAGCGGAAATCCAAAAGCTTTATCCCGACTTTAAATTACATACCGTTGATACAAAGTGTGCTTCTTTGGGCCAGGGGTTGGTAGTATATAAAGCAGCCCAGCTATTAAAAGCAGGTAAAAGCTTTTCTGAAATTGTGGAAAGAGCAGAGTTTTACGCTCAGCATATGGAACATATTTTTACCGTAGATAATTTAGAATATCTCTATCGTGGCGGAAGAATCAGCCGTACTTCTGCTTTAGTGGGCAGCATTTTGAGTATTAAACCTGTTTTGCAGGTTGAAGATGGTAAGCTGGCTCCCTTGGAAAAAGTAAGAGGTAAGAATAAAGTGATGCGCCGTATGGTTGAAATAATGGGTGAGCGGGGAGTAAACTTGGCGGAACAAACCATCGGCATAAGCCATGGTGATGATCTTACTTCAGCACATAAATTACGGGAAATGATCAGGGAGGCATATGGTTGTCGAGACTTTATCATTAACACTATTGGCTGTGCAATCGGCGCCCATGCCGGTCCAGGAACTTTAGCTCTTTTCTTTTTGAATACGAAAACAAAATAGGAAAAACCCACCCTGAAGGGTGGGTTTTTATTTTATCGGGCACTGCCGCCTCCGCCGCCAAAACCACCGCCGCCACCGCCGAAGCTGCCACCACCGGAGAAGCCGCCACCGCGACCTGAGCCGGAAGATCTGGGGCTTGTGGCAATACGGATTGTTTCGTTGAAATGTTGATTAATGCTGTCAAAGCTACGTGTTAAGGCACTGACTGAGGCCAAACGGTGAGGGCCATAGATTAACCAGCCACGGCCAAAGGTGTGGTCTTTACTTTCCAAGTTAGGAAAAACAATTTGCAGTTGATTGATAACTTCTTTAGCCACACCCAGTGTGATGGCGTATACCAAGTAATGTTCCCATACTACAAGCGAAGGAAGCTCATGCGTTTCCAGATTAGAGAAATCCAGTAAAAAACGTCTGAAAGCGCGCCAACGGGCATAGTGTTCGACGCCATTGCGAGAGCGCTTTTTTAAGAAAAAGGTTGTAAATATTAAAATCAGACCGCCGATAATGAAGGAGGGCGTAAGTAAGTTAGCCATTAAAATACCTATGGGGATCATTATTACTCCCAGTGCCATTACCGGTCCTTTTACAGCAAGTCTTTGGGGCTCAAAAAAGTCTAATTCGGTGCTGCGTGCGTAAACTGTGTTTTGCCAGTCGGTCCAAAAAACACGGAATTTTAAGGGTTCCTTTTGGGCAAATTTTTCAAGTTCCGAAAAGGTAAAACTATAATCTTTTGTGACCTGAGTAAAGAGGAATTCCAGCAGCTGTTGTTCGTGTTCAGCTAAAGGGGCTTCTTTTGCTGTGCGTATAACGCGATAATCTTTTTTTTCAGAAGTGATTCCTAGGAAACCGCGTTTTTCCAAGGAGATTTCCTCAATTTGAAGAAATCCTTTACGCGCCAAGTCAACTAAAGTTGCTGTTAAATCTTCTGTGGTTGGGTTGCTGAAACGCCACAGTACACCCAATTCAGCCGGGGTGTAATCAGCCGGCGGCTCCCTGTAATAATCGCCGTCAAATGCCGGCTTATATTCTTTACCGAAACGTAGCCAGAGATAAAAAGCAAAAGCATTGCTGCCAAGAAGTATGAAAGCGGCAAGGTAGGGAAGGGCGGGTGAATCGGGAGGTATAATACGGTCCCCAAAGCTGCGATTTTCTTCTGTCCGCCGCTGTGCCTCTTCCCGCTCCTTGTTAGCTTCCTCTGCCAGTATTTCTTCTTCCGCCAAAATTTCTGGCAATGCAGTTTTGCCCGTTGTTTGTGTGGCCTGGGGAACTAGAGAAAGCGGAAAGGTGACACGCCCTTCCAGGTATGTGTGGGCAGGAAGGGGCTCAATTTCCCAGGTTACGAGATTACCGGCCGCTATTTTTACTTCTCCATAGAGCGGACCGTGTCCCCAGGCTCGGATATCATCTAGATCGGCTCCATCCGGCAGATGTAAATTTACTTGCACCTGTTCAGCAGTAGCGTCCCAGCCATCGCCGATAAATTGATAATAAAGTTCAGCAACATCTTCGTGAACTTTAATAAGATCATTGACTCGGTAGCGGATGGTAAAAGTTCTGCTTTCGTTGGCGGCTTCAAAACTCCAATCAATTAAAAATTTATCTGCTTCTTCAATAATTAAATAGCTGCCGGCAGGACCATATTCTGTTCCCGGGTTAAATGTGTAGGGGGTACCGTTTTCAGCCACTATAACATCGCTAATAGAGATGGGGGCTTGTGTTTTTATCCACATGGTCATGCCTTTATAAGCACCGTCAAAATAGGCGGTGCGTTCTTCTGTTACCCACATGTCACCTTCAGGTGTAACCTCTGCGTTAATGATAATTTGGGCGAAATAATAAGAGCGTGCAAAGGCCTGCCCGGGCCTGGTGGTTAGTATGCAGGCTAACAGGAAAAGCAGTAAGCAATAGCGGGATAGAGCTTTTTTCTGATTTAACATTTTAATCAAACTTAATATTAACAGGGCGGCGGGCATCCGCTTCACTGTCGAGGTTGAAATAATCTGCTGCAGTAAAGCCGAACATTCCGGCAACAAGAACAGTGGGGAATACTTCCAATTTAGTATTGTATTTTTGTACAGTATCATTGTAAAACTGTCGGGAAAAGGCAATTTTGTTTTCAGTTGCGCTCAATTCTTCCTGCAGCTGCCTAAAATTGTTATCTGCTTTCAATTCGGGATAATTTTCAGCCAAAGCGAATAATGATTTCAGAGTGCTGGTCAGCACATTTTCTGCTTCGACTTGGTCTTGGAGTGTGGTAGCCGTCATGGCACGAGTTCTGGCTTCTGTAATTTGGGCAAATGTTTCTTTTTCATGCTTGGCATAGCCCTTGACTGTGTTAACTAAATTTGGTATTAAATCATAGCGCCGGCGTAGCTGGACATCCACCTGTGCCCAAGCATTTTGAACACGCTGTCTCAAATTAACGAGAGAGTTATAAATAAACACTAGCATAAGCCCGACAATAACAACAGCAGCTAAAAAAAAAGGCATTTAATCTCCTCCGTATATAATGTAATACTATTTTATTACTCAAGTATGATGCATACTCCTGCTGCCAACAAAATATTTTTATTTATATTTTATTAATAAATACATGACAGCATTATGATATTGTTTTATACACTACACCTATAGCTAACTGCGCCCCATTAAGGAGGTGAAATGTAATGAGTTTAGGAGGGCTGTTGGAGCGTATTGCCAGCGTGAATAATGAGGTGTTTCAATTGCAGGGCTATAGACGGCTGACTCCCAGCAGCCTCTATCGGTATAGTTTTAAAAATGAGCGCAGTTATAAGCTAGTAAACTTTTATTATAACGATTGGGAAAATGCAGAATATTACTGGGAAAATGCAGAATATTAAGAATATACTGACGTAAATATTAACGGTAAGCACTACTGCTTTGGCAGGCGGTACTTACCGTTATTTTTTGCCGCTTTAATGCTTGCGAATCCAGGCGGCTATATCATCAATTACTATTTTTTCAACATTGCCTGGCTGCTCATATTCAGACGGTACACTTGGTTCTTGGCCGCTGACAAAAAGATGATTTAGTCCGGGATAGCTTTTGAACTGCACATGACTGTATGAAGCAAGGGCTTGCTGCCAGAGAGCAAAATCTTCCATGGTCACTTGATAATCTCGTTCGCCCTGTAGAATAAGCATTGGTAGTTTCAGCGCAGCTGCCGTTTCTGTCGGTTTGTAATTACGTAAGTCCAGCCAGTAAGAGGCAGGGGCATTCAGTAGCTCTTCTGCCGGAGTAGCGGGAGAGAGGGCAGGGTCTTTAATACGTGCTACTTGGGTTTCCAGCCTCCGAATAACTTTAGCTTCTTGTTCCGATGTTTCGCCGTCGGCAGCAACTAAATAACGAGTTTGTTCTAAAATCAAATCTTCAAGGGGGCGTGCGGGACCAGCAAGTATAATCAGTCCGGCCAGCCGGTCTCCTGCTTCTTTTCCAATACGTGGTGCCAGTATGCCGCCCAAACTATGCCCCAGAATATATATTTTTTCGTTATTAATTTGCTTATGATTTCGCAGCAGCTCCACTGCTGCCAGGGCATCATCTATGCTTTCTTCTCTTACCGTAAAAGTAAATTTATTTATTTTTTCGCCGTATACCATAGTGCGCTTATCATAGCGCAAAACTGCTATCCCCTGGTTTGCCAGACCCCAGGCCAGATCTTTAAAAGGTTTATGGGCTCCGGTTATGCCAATGGTTTCATCCCGATCATTGGGACCGGAACCGTGTACCAGCACTACCGCCGGAAAAGGGCCATTTCCATTGGGGATGGTAAGTGTGCCCGGCAATTGCCACTCAGCCTCGCCTATCATTACTTCTGTTTCGGTAAAGTTGGCAGGCTGTCCGTAAGCCGGCGGTTTGTATGAAGATTCAGAGCGAACGGCGGGAACAAAAAAGAGGCCGATAATTCTTTTATCTTGATTAAAAGTCATCCGAATATCCAGCGGTGCCAGTTCAAATTGTGCTGTGAGGATAACAATTTGGGATTGTCCCATTTCTTCAACTTTGCGGCTAATTTCAGTTTGAAAAGCCCCAACTTGCTGCAGCAATGTTTGCCAGACTTCTTCCAGTTTCTTTTCGGGCAGTTCTTTTAACATGGTGGCGTCAAAAAATTCCACGGCACCGGCAAAATCATTTGTAGCCAGTTTTTCAACAAACTTACTTGCCAGCTCAATTATATCTCCTTCAAGGGGGGGTAGGGCATTTTGTTTCTTGTCGCAGGAAACCATTAATAATAAAATTAATAAAAAAACAAAAAATTTTCTTTTTAACAAAAAAACCGTCCCTTTCTCTTTAATTCTTGTAAAATAGCTTCTATAACTGCAATTATTTACCTGCCGGTTATTATTATGTATTTCGGGTGAATTCTAAAATAATGAGCTGCCTGCCGGTTTATAGGAGGTAGCTCTGCGCTTTATTGTTCACTTCTTTACCATGTCAGAAAAAGTATATATGATCAACTTATTTTTGCCCGGAAGCTAATTGGCGTAGACTCTCTATTGCTTCAGGTGTTCCCATGGCTAACAAAATATCGCCCGCTGTCAAATTAAGTTCTTTACCCGGTGAAACGTACCAGCGACCTTTGTGTTTAACTGCAGTGACCGTAACGCCTGTCACACTTCTTAAACGTGCCTCCTGCACACTTTTTCCCACCAAGGGAGAGTCTGATATTACCACTATTTCTTCGGCGTACTGCATACTTTTTAACATGCCAGCTTTAAAATTAACAATTTCCTTCACCAGTTTTTCAATTTCCTGGTTTAAACGGTTGCGCTCTTTTGTAAGTGTGCTTAGTCTGCGTTCCATTGCCTGCAGTGTACTATGTTCTTCAAAACTATTCATAAAACGACGTGCAGCTGTGCGCGAGAGGATAAAAGTACCGCTATAGGGGACAACTTTTACAACTTCTTTGGAGTGCAATAAGGCCAGCGCCTTACGGATAGTTTCCGGGGAAACATTATATTTGCTGGCCAGTGTTGATCTGCCGGAGATTTTTTCCCCTTCATAATAGGTACCCTTAGTAATATCATTGGCTAAAAGCAGTGCAATTTGCTCATATCTTGCCAAATCTTTTTTCTCAATCACTGAAACAGGCCTCCTTACAAAATACCGACAATTTCATTTTAATATGGGGATTGAGGTGGATGTCAAGGACATTTTTTGAGCTGGGAAACAGTTTTCTGGTCGCGTTTAGGTAAAAGGCAGGAAATAGGTATAGATATAGCTAATGTAACACAGCGAGAAGAAACTAGGGGAGGTGGAGTCGTGTTAAAAGTGTTACATACCGGAGATTTACATCTGGGTATGACACACCGTACACGAAACTATCCCGAAGAGCTGCGACGGCAGTTAGTGGAAGCACGATTTTTAGTTTTAACAAAAATGGTGGAATTAGCTAATCAGGAAGGCTGTCAGCTACTGCTGATAGCTCGAGATTTATTTCATAGTCATAATGTCAGCAAAAATACTGTTTTGCGCGCTGTAAAAATATTGCAGTCCTTTGCCGGAGCTTGTATTGCTGTTCTGCCTGGTAATCATGATTACTATAATGAATCGTCGGCTGTTTGGAAAACATTTTTGGAACATGTTCCGGAATATGTACTGCTTTTAACGCAGCAAAAACCTTACTGCTTGCAGGAATACGGCTTAGATGCAGTTCTTTACCCGGCTCCTTGTGACCGCAAACATAGTGCTGAGAACAGTTTGGGTTGGCTGCGTAATTTACGGGAGAAACCGGTGGCAAAGTGGCATTTTGGTATTGCGCATGGAAGTGTCCGTGGTCTTTCTCTTGATTTGGAGGATAATTATTTCCCTATGGAGAGAGAAGAATTATTTGCTACCGGTTTACAGCATTGGTTTTTGGGACATGCGCACAGCCGCTATCCTGATTTAGAGAAAGCGACCGACTGTGGTTTTACCTACTGCGGCACGCCTGAACCAGACGGTTTTGATTGCAGACACGAAGGCTATGCCTGGTTTACGACCTGCCATGACGATAAAGTGGAGCATCATGCCGTTCGTACCGGACAGTTCCGCTTTATTGAAACCACACTGGAAATACAAGAACTGGAAACAGTGGAAAAGTATCTAAAGAAAATAAGGTCTGCCGCTGCTTTGGTGAAACTGCATCTGCACGGCCGTCTGCCGCAGGAACAGTTCAGACGGCGGGGAGCTTATTTGCAGCAGTGTGCAGAAAATGTAGGATATCTGGAATATGATGACAGTATGCTGCAAATGGAGTTATCGGCGGAAAGTATTGCGGCAGAGTTTCCCGCCGGTTCATTTCCTTATTTATTACTGACTTCTTTAGTTGCAGAAGGGGAAGATGAAGCGCTGCAGCTTGCTTATGAGCTGGTAAAGAGGGTGAAAAAATGATAATAAAATCGGTTAAGATGACACCTTTTGGCGGTCTACACGGCAAAGAAGTTATCTTTAAAGAAGGCTTAAATGTAGTCCTAGGACCAAATGAAGCAGGCAAAAGCACGATGGTAAGCGCCCTTTTTGCCGTTTTTTTTCTACCTAGCAATTTGCACCGTAATAAGCCGGACTGGAAAAATTTTTTAGTACGTTTTTTGCCATATGGTGGAGGCGATACAATAGAGGTAACCGTTAACTTCCTGAGCGGAGGTAAAGAGGAATATTTTTTAACGCGTTCCTGGGGAGCAGACTGCAGGTGCCGCTTGGAGTCTGCTGCTGGTGTTGTTATCAGTGCAGAGGAAAAGGTACAGGAAAAACTACAAACTATACTTCAGTACGGCAGGGGCACCTATGAAAGTATTCTTTTTGCGCGCCAGGAAGAGATGCTTAAAACAGTGGAGCTGCTTAATCAGAACCAGGAAGCAGTAGCGGCATTAGGTGATGTACTGCGCAAGGCATTTTTGCAGAGTGGCGGTGTTTCACCGGAGGAGTTTGCAAGGGAGCTGGCACAGGCTAAAAAGGATTTACTTGATAATTGGGATTTTCAGCGTGATGGACCGAGAAATAATAGAGGTGTTGATAATCCATACGTAAAAAACGTCGGCAAGTTACTAGCGGCTTATTATGAAAAAGAGAATATACGCAAGCAGCTGCAAAAAGCTGAGGGGGCGGAAGAAAAAGTTGAACAGGCTTTAGCTGCTTTAGAAAAAACTGCCGTGGAAAAAATGCCTTGACTTCCCGGAAAGCTGCCTTGGAGAAACTGGAAAATGACGTCTATAGGCGGGCTAAATTGGAGCCCAGAATTGAAAATTTATGCCTACAGGAAGAAAAGCTAAAACAGATAAATAATGAGTGGCCCAGAGCAAAAGAGCGATTGGCCAACATTACAAATATTATTGAACAAAATCAAAGCCGTTTAAAATCTTTAAGCGAAGAGTTAGAGTTAGCCAAAATAAGTGTACAAACTAAAAAAATACGCGAGCGTTACTTGGCAGCAAAGCCACTGCAGGAAGAACTGCTGACTCTTGAAGCTAAGCTGGCTGCCCTGCCTGCAGTTACAGCGGAAGATGTGGCTTGGCTGCAGCAGCAGCAGAACTTGGTAGCAAACAAACAAGCGGAATTGCAGGCGATGGAACTTATGGCTAAAATCTCCCTTAGCAGGCCGCAGATAATTACAGTTAAAAGCACTTTACCTGCAGTGCAGCAGCTTAAAGTTACGGATGAGGCGCTTTTTAAAGGTGCAGGGTTTCTTCAGTTTGCGACAGAAGAATGGTCTTTATATGTACAAGCAGGTCAGTATGATGTGGAAGCTTTGCTGACAGAAATTGAAAGCTTGCAGGCAGACTGTGAAGTTAAACTTAGGCAGTTATCTTTGCAAAGCATTGCTGAAGCTGTGCAAATACTAGAATCGCGGCAAACTTTGCTTAGCCAGGCGGAACGTCTGCGAACCAAACTAGAGGTTATTTTGCAGGGACAAGCTTATACGGAATTGGCTGCAGCTGCAGTTGCGGCTCCGGATACCATGATGCGGGAGCCGGAAACCATCTTGACGGAAATTACGCAAGTGCAGACAGAACTGTCACATGCCGCCAGGCAAAAGGAAGAAATCCAACAGCAGCTTTTGGCTTGGGAAAAGGAATACGGCTGCTGTGAAGCTGTAATAGAGCAATTGACAGCAGTACTGCAGGAAAAACGCCAAGTGGAAAGCGAATTAGCGCAGTTGGCTCCACTGCCGCCAGACTATGCCGATACCGATTCGTTTTTTGCTGATCTTAAGGAGTTACGGAGGCGTACGCAGGAAGTGGAAGAGTTTTTTTTGACGGCAAAGGAGCAATTGCTGGAGGCGCAGCAGGAGCAAAGCGAAGAAACGGTTGAAGAACTTAAAGTGCGCTATACGGAGGCAGAAAATCATTTTTACAATGTTAAGCGGGAAGCGGCTTCACTTCTGTATATCGAAGAAAAATTTAATAGGTTAATGTCCCAGTTTGATGAAAAAACTTTTACCCCGTTGTGCTTAGCTTTTAGCCGTTATTTAGGTCCCGCAACTGCTTATCGTTATCAAAGGGCAGAATTGGATGGAACACTGCCTGCACGTTTGGAAGCGGCCGATGGAAGGGCTTTACCTTTGGAACTTTTGTCAACCGGCACTGCACGCGGGATGGCTTTGGCACTACGCCTGGCAATGGCCGAATTTTTATTACAGCAAAACAACGGCTTTTTGGTAATGGATGATCCCTTAGTTGATTTGGATCCGGAGAGAAAGGACCATGCTGCAGCAATGGTGCGCGAATATGCAAAGAAAAGGCAGGTTATTGTTACTACTTGTGATCCTGATACGGCTGCCAAATTGGGCGGCTATAGGATAGATTTATGAACTGCCCTTTAAAAATGTTTTTGGAATAGTGGCTGGAGGATAAAAATGCTGTCAGAAGCTCAAGCTTTATTAAAAAAAGTATTTGGCTACACTTCATTTCGTGGCGGACAGGGAAAAGTGGTGAAGAGCATATTATCAAAAGTCGATACCCTGGCAATAATGCCTACCGGAGCGGGAAAATCATTGTGTTACCAGATTCCCGCCCTGCTTTTTCCGGGCATTACACTGGTTATTTCACCGCTAATTGCACTAATGAAAGACCAGGTGGATGCACTGGGGGAGCTTGGTATTCCCTCCACTTTCATTAACAGTTCCCTGCGACCTGCTGAAATCAGGCAGCGTTTGGAGGATACTGCTGCCGGCTATTACAAATTGGTATATGTTGCACCGGAGCGTTTGACGGCTGACAGCTTTGCCGAACTGAAACAAAAGCTGAATATTAGCTTTATTGCCGTTGATGAAGCACATTGTGTTTCACAGTGGGGTCATGACTTTCGCCCCAGCTATCGTAAAATCGCAGCTTTTATCAGCTCTTTACCCAAGCGGCCGGTGGTAGGTGCTTTTACTGCAACAGCAACACCGGAGATTAAGGCCGATATTATAAAACTCCTTGGTCTTAACTTGCCGCAAGTTTATGTGAGTGGTTTTGACCGCCCCAATTTATATTTTTCTGTTTTACGCGGTGTCAATAAAGAGGATTTTGTTTTAGATTATCTTCAGAAAAGAAGCGGCAAAGCTGGCATTATTTATGCTGCTACTCGTAAAGATGTGGATAAATTGGCCGAAATGCTGCAGCGGTACAAGCTTCCTGTCAGTAAATATCATGCAGGAATGCGCAAAGCAGAGCGCGCCGAAAACCAGGAAGCTTTTTTACGTGATGATTTGCCGATAATGGTGGCAACCAATGCTTTTGGTATGGGCATTGACAAATCAAATGTGCGCTTTATCATACACTATAGCCTGCCGAAAAATATGGAAGCTTACTATCAAGAGGCAGGCCGTGCCGGCCGTGACGGAGAAGCGGGAGAATGTATTTTGTTATATCATCCGCAGGATATAATTTTACAGAAATATTTAATCGAACAAACTGTTTATTCTCCTCGTCGCCGCCAGCATGAATTTGGTAAATTGCAAGCAGTGGTTGATTATTGTCATACCTCAAAATGTTTGCGGCAAACATTATTGGCCTATTTTGGTGAGCAGACTGCCGACAATTGCGGCAATTGTAGTAACTGTCGGGATGACAGGGAAATAATAGATGTTACTTTGGAGGCCCAGAAAGTTCTTTCTTGTGTTTACCGGATGTGGGAACGTTATGGTGCCAATATGGTAGCACAAGTTTTAAAAGGTGCCAATAATAAAAAAATAAGGCAGCTTAAATTGGATCGTCTCAGCACCTATGCTCTAATGCCTGAATATTCACTGCAGGAAATACGTGATTTTATCGGTTTCTTAATAGCGGAAGGGTATTTAGGCTTGACAGAGGGGAAGTATCCTCTTGTCAAATTAGGCCCTGCGGCGGTTGCTGTGCTAAAGGGAAAGCGGCAGGTGCTGCGTAAAATACAAGTACAGAAAACAGTGGAAGAAGATGGCCTATTTGAAAAACTGCGTCAGCTACGTAAAGAAATTGCCGATCGTGAGAATTTGCCTCCTTACCTGATTTTTTCAGATGCCACATTGCGGCAGATGTGCGAAATTCGTCCCATAGATAAGGCATCACTTTTACGTGTCAGTGGAGTTGGAGAAGTAAAGCTGGCTAAATATGGTGATGAATTCCTAGCAGCCATCATTTCTCATAAATGATTTAATAATAAATTAATTATTAATTGGAAAAAGCCCTTGTCGAAAATTTAAATTCCTGATAAAGTAGAGCAGGGAATCCTAGGCGGTCGCGGTAACCCGCCTTACCAAAACAAAGGAGGTAATATTATGAGTCAACAAGATTTTTATGCTTTAGGAAAGGTTGTCAAAACACCAAGCCGCAAGCTGGATGTGTTTCCCAAGCCGGAAGGAGTCCAAACAGTGGTGATGGAAAGTGATGAAGTTACCAGTGTTTGTCCTGTTACTGGGCAGCCGGATTGGGAGACGGTAATTATTGAGTATGAACCGGATCAGTATTGTATCGAAAGTAAAAGTTTAAAACTCTATTTTTGGAGTTTCCGGAATGAAGGTATTTTTTGTGAAGCTTTAGCGGCACAAATTGCCCAAGACGTTGGCGAAGCTTGCAAGCCTTATTGGTGTAAAGTCACCGTTATCCAAAAGCCGCGCGGAGGCATTACTATTCGGGCTACTGCCCATTATCAGAGCGAGAAAGAGGATGAGGCAGAGCGATAAGAATGAAACAGGAACTTTCACGTCATTCCAAGGCATTTTATACTTTAAGTTGTTGTTTTGCTGTTTTGCTGTCAATTAGTAATGTCATTGCCGGTAAAATTATTATGATCGGTCCCTTTTTTGCGCCGGCAGCCGTGATTTGTTATTCTTTAACTTTTGCTCTGACAGATACCGTTGCGGAAATTTGGGGAAAAGAATGGACGCAGTACACAGTCAAGCTAGGCTTTATTACGACAATACTATCTGCAGTATTTATTCGCCTGGCACTGTTGATGCCGGCTGCACCAATCTGGGGAGACCAGGAGGCATACAAGATTGTTCTTGGTAGCAATCTACGGATTGTCGCAGCCAGCTTGGTTTCTTATCTCATTAGCCAGTATCATGACGTTTGGGCTTTTCTTTTCTGGAAAGAGAAAACTGGGGGGCGTTATTTGTGGCTGCGCAATAATTTGTCTACCATTGTTTCACAGCTTTTAGATACTGCTATCTTCATTACTCTGGCTTTTTTCGGCACGGGTGTGCCAATCTTTTCTATGATTACAGGGCAGTATCTCCTTAAATTTATTATTGCACTTTGTGATACACCCCTTGTTTATGCCATGGTTTATTTAACAAAAAGATATGTAAGCTTACCGGCTCCTGGGAATACAAACTAAATGAACTTAAGCGGCCTTAGTGCCGCTTTATTTTTTCTTTTAAATTTGGGTAGAACTTATATAGTTGTACTTAGTATGATATCCTGGCGACCTAATTTATAAATCATGAAGCTTAATTAAGATAATGACTGTAAACAAAACTGCTGGAGAGAAGAAATTAATCTGAGCAGGAAAAATTGTTCACGTAGCGAATCTTGTATAAAAGAAGAATTGTAAAGAGCGCTGCTAATCTAATAAGGTATTAGTGCGCAAAGGAGGCTTACAGTGAGCAGCTATTACTACGATGAGGAAACGGCTATGGTGTATAAAATAAGCCCCGTTACTGCTACCATTGTAAAAGATGAGGAACAGAAGATTCCTACGGCGATTTTAGTTTATACTAATATAAAGGTGACTAATTTTAAACGAGAAAAAGTGAGGCGCACTCTTTCTGAAGTTTATCCGCATGATAAATATGATTTGGATGCTGCCAAAAAAGCTTTTACCGATAATATCCTAAGTAAATTATTGGGGAATGCAGTGGCAATTAGTGAGGAAGAATATAATAGGATAAAAAAACGTATAGAACCGGTTGCATTTTGCTAGAACTGAAGACCAGGCAATTTAGGCAGACTTGTAAGGTCTGCCTTTTTATTAACTATCTGAATGAGGCTCTTTTTCCCAGGGAACTTATGTATGTTTTAGCCGTCAGTAAAGAGTGAATTTAATAAGATTTTAAGGGGGCTTGTAAATGAAGCAGATTATGGCTCTCATGCTTTGTTTTTTGCTGGCAATACCGCTTGCGGGCTGCAATAAAGTTAATTTACCGGGGCGTAAAGTACAGGCGGCTGAACGTTTGGATGCACGACTGGTAAAAGGGAATACTGCCTTTGCCCTGCAGCTCTTTGCCCAGCTGCGCGACTCCTCCGGCTGTGAGAACACTTTTTTTTCACCGGCCAGTGTTGCTCTGGCTTTAAGCATGGTTTATAATGGGGCGGCCGGTGAAACGCAGGCAGAAATGGCCCATGCCATGCAGATTGAAACACTAACATTGGAGGAACTTAATCAAGCTAATGCTGATCTTTTAACTATTTTGTATAACCCTGATCCTAAAGTTGAAATCAATACTGCCAATTCCTTATGGCCGGCTAATAATGCCCGAATCAAGGATGACTTTATACAAAGAAACAAAAGTTATTATGATGCAGAAGTACAAAAGCTTAATTTTGCACAAGGCGACGCTCATAAAAACATTAACAGTTGGGTTGAGGAAAAAACAAATGGTAGAATAAAAGATCTTTTTGATCGTTTGGAAAGCGATACGCGACTTGTTTTGGTTAATGCTCTTTATTTTAATGGGCAGTGGACGGAAGCTTTTGATGCAAAATTAACAAAAGATGCTCCTTTTACCCTGGCCGACGGGAAAAAAAAGAATGTGCCCCTGATGTATAAAAAAGCCACACTGGACTGCTTGGCGGAAGAAAGTTTTAACGCAGTACGTCTGCCTTATGGCCAGGGGCGGCTGAGCATGTATGTATTTGTGCCTAATAAAGGACTGGATAATTTGTACGAGCAGTTAAGTGTTGACAATTGGCAGAAGTGGTTCAAGAGTTTTTCCGCACGAGAAGTAAATGTTTATATACCACGCTTTAAAGCCGAATATAAACAGCATTTAAACGATGCGCTGCAAAAGATAGGCATGACGCGAGCTTTTAACCCCAAGCTGGCAGATTTTAGCGCCATGGCAGAGGAAGAATTGTTTGTCAGTGATGTTATTCACCAGGCTTATATAGATGTAGATGAAAAAGGAACCGAAGCTGCAGCGGCTACAGGTGTTGTCATGCGCCTGACGGCCTTGCCGGCAGATACTTTTACCGTACGTGCTGATCGACCCTTTTTCTTTGTCATCCGTGACGATATGACCGGTACTATCCTTTTTATGGGCGAAATAACAAATCCATAAAAAACCATGTTAGAGATGTTTTCTACGGTTTGTTGCTTGATTTATTCGCCAAATTCATTTATAATAAACAGGCAGTGCGCCTGTAGCTCAGGGGACAGAGCAACGGATTCCTAATCCGTGTGTCGCAGGTTCGATTCCTGCCAGGCGCACCATAAAAAGCATCTAAATAAAGGGTTTTCGGCACTAGCGAAAACCCTTTTTCTATTATACCGTTTTAGATGCTGTGCTGGAGGACATACTTTTTGGGGAGCCGGATAAGCCGGAAAATTATCTAGAAAACAATGTGCAGTATTCTGTTGAAAACAAAATCCCCGAGTTTGTCAAAACTACGGCCAGCGGACAGGCGTTGTTAAGCCCTATGTTATAATCCCAATGAGGTGGAATTTAGGTGGGAAGATTATCTGATAAGATCGTTGGAGAAAATATAGGTAAATTAAATCAGGTTATGGTTTTCTCATATCGGCATGGTTCACTGGGAAGGAAGAACATAAATAACGTAGACAGACTAAATCTATCTGCGTTTTATTTTTAAATGCTAGCTCCACATGGGAGTGACGACATCAGGACGGGCGATTTCAATGCCGCGGGCATATTTGCTGTTGGCTTGTAATTTTAAACCATGTTGTTTTACTAATTTAGCCAGCCAGCGTGGGTGATCATTTTGGCATTTAATTTCCAGGATTGTTTCAAATGGCTTTTGTTTTCTAAAGATCACTCTTTCCGGAAAAAGAGAATCTGCGCTGGCGCTACAGATTTGTTGGTCAAAAGTAATGCGGAGAGCTGCACCATTCCTGGCCGTTAAACCTTCTCTCCGATACTGTACTAAGAGCTGCGGGCGCAGTGTGCGGAGGTGGAAAAGCCGGGCAAATTCGGCGAGAGCTGGATTTTTACTGTAATTTTGGGGCCAGTGATGTGTGGTCAAAAATTCATTAAAGGCAGACAAAGGAACAAAGCTGCTGTATTTTTCCATGGCTGAACCCCAGCGCGTTTTTAGTTCAACACGTACAGGCGGATTGCCAACCGGGGAATCCGTATAGGCACGGGCACGGATTTTTATGCGTCCATAATCACCATTAATTTTTTCATGGTAAGCCTGGTAATCGTAAGTATCAAAATAAAGGCTGCGCACCAGATAAAAACCTTTGCCTGCTGTATAAGCATCCGGTTTCATATAGGGGACAAGGGCTTGCCGTACTTGATGGTATTGTATGGGTGTTAGTCGGTATTTTAATTCAAAACGCCAGGTCTGCCATACTTCTTTACGTGCTAGCTGCAGCATATCATCACCTCTTAAATTGGCAAGGCTAACTGAGGTGCCAATAAAGAAACTTTTGTTACACCGTCTAAAGTTTTGATCTTTTTTAGCAGCTGATCTGCTTCTTTTTCCTGGTTGTTGGAAAAACGTAGCTCAAAAATTATTTCCCAGTTATTGTCTTGAATTTCATGGGAACGAACACGGGCCATAAGAGTATGCTGCCTAATAATATTGGCTGCTTCAGTAGGTAAAAAATGTGAGTCCCCGGAAATAACCAGCACAAAGTCGGCGTGACGTGGTCTGCCGTATTCGAAGATATAGAGCAGCGATACTATAATTGCTAAAAAAAGTGAGGAGATAATAACCAGCGCCCAGTTGTTGGTGCCACACCCCAATCCCACAGCAATGGCCCAAAAAAGGTAGATCATATCACGTGTATCTTTTATTGGTGTGCGAAAACGAATAATGGAAAGGGACCCTACTAGCCCTAAAGACAATACCAAGTCTCCGCGGATGTATAGCATTACCAGCGTGACAATGGGGGCTAAGAGTACTAAAGTATTTAAAAATGAGTGTTCATAATTTAAGCCGCGGTGTGTATTGCGATAAAGTAAAGCGATGCCCAGGCTAATTAGCACCGATAAAGTAAGTGAGACAAAAAGATTTAAAGCAGTATCTCCGGATATTAGCAGCAGTTCTATAAATTCACGCCACATAAATATTTGCTCCTTTCATTAGGCTTACCAATCATTAAAAATCTCCATTTGCGCATCAGTTAAATTAAATTTCTGCTGGATATGCTTTACAACTATGGCCGGCCTTTTTTCTGCAAAGTCTCTTAACTTTTGTACTTGATAATACCAGGCGCTCATTGAGCCTCCCCAGCGCTTAAAATGATCCGGCATTTCGCTTTCAATGGCAGCAGCCAGCTCATTAATTCTGTTAATGACGCGTTCCTTTGCAAAAGTATGATTTAAATGATAGGCGAATCTATTGATAAACTCAGCTTTAAATTCCTGATTTTTTAGTAAATTTACCAACAGAACGGTAGAAAGATGGCGTCCTACTCCTGTCCCGGCCGGATTGGTAACATAAGCCAAAGTATTATGATCAACATTTAAAAAGCCCCAATCCGTATCATAGACAATCCAGCGCCATTTACCGTTTTCATTTTTTTCCCGCCAAAAGCGAATATTGGCACTGTCGGTATTGGCAAAATAAATTTGGGCAATCCAATAATCCATAAAATTTTGGATGTCCATTTGTGTTTGAATGTAAGCATAATTTTCCTTTTTACTCATATCATTGGTGGCGATAAATTCGCGCATGGCAATATAATGCTCTGCATCGCCTGCTTGTACCATGGTATTGCCCTGTAATAAATCAATTTGCTGCGGGTTAATGCCATGATTATAAGCAAGAAAATATTCATTTATTCTTTCCCGGATATTGTAATGACCCCAATATTCTCCGTTTATAAAAACAACTGCAGGCCGGTAAGCCTGGTAATCTAAAGTGGTTTCATTCAACAAACTAGTCATTAAACAGTCGCGAATTCTGCTTAAGTTGCCGTCTTGACCGGACTGCCGTAAAGTAATTGCCTTGAAAGTGGTAAGATCTTTATCCGGAAAGAAGGGATACTCCATTACATTGTAGCCATATTGATTGCGGGCAAATATATTAAAAGCTTTCTGCGGCATGGCACGACTATACTGTCCGCCAATACGCATACCGGCATCAATGCTCAAACCCAGTCTGCGGTTAGGCTCAAACAATTGTAAATGAATGGGTTTTTCCCAATCCTGCCAAAAGTTTGCTCCTAGATGGGGAAATTCTTTAGCCGCATTATTGCCTAGGACATAAATGCCTTTATGCGGATCCCATAAATCTTCCGGATTGATAAAAATAGAAATGACAGTAAGCTCAGTATCTTCATTAATAAAAAAAGATTTATTTACGGTTTTACTGGGCAGCATGCCATCTGCAAAAACCTTAGCCCGGACTACAGTAGTCTTGTCAATAACTAAGGGTCTTTCATAGCGCGGGGAAGCGGTGGTGGGTTCTCCGCCATCCAGAGTATAGTGAATGGCGGCGTTAGGTATCGGGCTGTTTAAAGATATAGTAATGGCTTGATCGTAAAAGCCACCTTCTTGAGAAAAAAGCGGTTCTGGTGCCCGGCCTGTGTAATGTGCGGGGCTATTTTTTGCTCCGGGGGTAGTTGTGCTAAAAAAAAATCTTTCGCTGCCGCCATCAGGGTAACGTCCGGCAGAAAGACCGGCTTCCTGTTTACCTGTGTCCAAAGAGTCCAATACTTCACCTGTGGGAGCTGTTAAGAGGATGGTTTCGCCGGTTGTTTCCAAGCTGAAATTAGTATGTAGATAGTCATTATTTCCTTTTCTGTCTTTGCCGGAAGCAAAGACTACGAGATGGCCCTGGGGTTCAATGATAATGGAGGGGAATTCCCAGCGAAAAGGGTTTTCAGGCTGATCAGATAAATAAAAACCCTCTAAATTAATTTCCGTCTCACCGGCATTATAAATTTCAATCCAATCTGAAAAATCACCATCTTCGTCGCAAATAACGCCTATATTTTGGCTTTGTGCTTCATTAAGATGCAGTTGATAGCTTGTGGGGAGTTCTTTTCCCGAAAGCTTGGTAAATCCTTGGGTATTGTTAAACTTTAAGGGAGTTGGCGCCGGGTAGTACAGCCATTCCTGGAGGTTTTCCGGGTTGCGGCCAAAAGAAACATTGCGAATCATACCCTCTATATTTATTTTTTCAATAAGGCGGCCTTCGGGGTCACTAAAGACCAATTGGTCTTTAGTATCGTTAAGCTGAAAATTGGTATGGAGGTTGTTTTTATTGCTTGTAATATTTTTGCCGGAGGCATAAACAAGAAGATACTCTCCCGGTTCCAGGGTAACTTCCGGAAACTGCCACTTAAATGGGTTATCTGCCTTGTCCGATAACCAGAATCCCTGCAGATTCTGTGCAGTATTGCCGGCATTATAAAATTCAATCCAGTCAACCAGATCTCCGTCAGGATCGATGACAGATGTTTCGTTTGCGGTTATAAATTCATTGATAATAATTTCAATGTTTTCAGCCGGTGTTTGTTCAATCTGTTCATAGCCTTGACTGTAATTTGCTGCTCCCGGTGTAGGTGCAAAATAATAGAGCCATTTATCGCGTTTGCTGCTGCTTCGTCCTAGCGAGATATTAGAAAAGAGGGGACCGATTTCCACACTGTCGATAGTTTTGACGTCAGGTGAACAAAAAACAATAGTTTCTCCGGCTGCACTAAGGGCAAAATTAGTGTGTAAATATGGTCCTTGGGGATCTTTGCGATCTTTACCGGAGGCGAAAATAAGCAGATATTGTCCCGGTTCAATTGTTACAGCGGGAAATTCCCATTTTAACGGATTGGTGGGATCATCTGACAACCAATAGCCTGTAAGGTCAATGGTGTTTGTGCCTGAATTATAGATCTCTATCCAGTCTGAATAATCTCCGTCCTCATCACGAATGTTGCAGCGATTGCTGCTCATAACTTCGCTGATAAATAAGGTATGACTGCCGAAGGCATCGTGTGAGAGAAAAAATACTAGCAGTATTAAACACGCCAGTAAGAACCATAAATGTTTTGTTTTAATTTTTTTGCTGATATTTGCCTGCGGGATAGAGGAGACCACAATTCTTCCTCCTAGCGAAAAATTAAATCTAGTAAACGGAGACAATAATACAACTTAATTCAATTACGAACCAGCAATTCCTACTTATTTTAAATTAAGTATTTTTAATAAATTACTAATGTTTACAATAATGTAGCTGTCTGTTGAAGTCTGCTTGAAAGGCCAAATTTACCAAGGGCCAAAAAAGCCCTGAAATATGAAGTGTAGTTAATAAATATTAAAATTGCTTAACACATGCCTTTCTCCAACGCATTCAGCCGGTTTGCAGGAAAGAGTCTACCTCCCTATAATAAATAGAAAGTTAACATAAAATGCTTGTGAATGGGAGGTACATAGCTTGAAGAAGAGCTTTGTGGGAATTGTAACGGTTATGATAATTTTATTGTTGTCGGGACAAGCTTTGGCAAGTCATGTGGTGCAAGCGGGAGAGACATTATGGTCTATTGCTCAAAAATACAATACTACTGTGGCTGCCTTAGCCCAAAAAAATGGCATAAAAAATGTTAATTATATTGAAGCAGGGCAGACTTTATTAATTCCGGGACAGGAAACAAAGTCTGTTGTGCATACGGTAAAGCCTGGCGAAACATTATGGCTAATCTCACGTGCCTACAAAACCACGGTGGCAGCCATAGCGTCAGCAAACAATATTACAAATATTAATTTAATCAATGCTGGGGCAAAGTTATTAATCCCAACTACAGGGGATGCAGTGCCGGCAAGGGGTGGAAGAGTATTTTCTGCAGCTGAATTGGATTTATTGGCCAGACTAGTTCATGCAGAAGCTGCCGGTGAGCCATATTTGGGACAAGTTGCCGTTGCAGCGACCGTTCTTAACCGGCTGGACAGTCCACAATACCCCAACACCATCTCCGGTGTAATATACCAGGTTGTAAATGGCTACTATCAGTACAGCCCTGTTCTTGACGGACGAATTAATTTGCCGGCCAATAATACTGCACGGCAGGCGGTGGCGGAAGCGATAAATGGAGCAGATCCGTCTTATGGAGCCACCGGTTTTTATAACCCGGCAAAAACCACAAATCAATGGGTAAGGCAGCAGCCTGTAACTGTGACTATAGGTAATCACGTCTTCTTTCGTTAAATAATAGAGCTGGAAAAACCAGCTCTATTACTTTTAAATTATTTTCTTTTAGGTGAAATGTGTATATTAACAAGGGAATCTGTTGCCGGCGTCGAATCAGTAATCCAAGAGCTATAAGGCCTTTGAGATTACGGAGGCAGTCTCAGTGAAAAAAAATGCCTTGATGCTTTCGTTCCTTTGCTTAGTTATCTGTTTAAACCTTTTTTCCTGTCAGTCTAGGCCAGTGAAAGGGGAGCGAATCAGAGTGTGTTACACTCTTGTTTTTCCGACAGGGCAGAATGTTAATAATGAGCAATTGAAGCTCTGGCAGTCACAACTTTTACGGCGTGCTGAAGAATTGGGTATTAAACTTAGTGTTAAAGCAGAAGAGGGTTGTATGCTTGTGACTCTGCCCGAGGATTGTTCAGATGATATTTTCCGGCCGGGGAATTTCCTGGTTGTAACTCAAGACGGGGAAATTTTACTGACGGGAGAGGATGTAGAAGAGGTTTCCCCTTACCAGGATGAAACAGAACAGGATGCCGTTTTTTTCCGCTTAAAAAAGCAGGCAAAGGAAAAATTCGCCGCTGAAACTTTGCTGCGACAGGGTGAAGTAATTAATATCTTTTTAGATGATGAACTGGTAAATACAACAGTTATTAATAAGCAAATAAAAAGCGGGGAATTTCTTTTAGTAGGAGAAAGGCCTGTTGCCGATGCCTGGCTTTTTGCCGCGTTGATTAAACATCCACTGCCTTTATATGCAGAAGTGTTTTCCCAGGAAGTCATTTCAGAGCCCAAATAAGAGATAGGTTCCGTAGTAATATAGGCAGTCATTATGTCAGCATTGACATAATGACTGCCTATATTATATAATCTATACAAAAGCCGTGCTAAATATTGTGGGTTTATAAAAAATTTTCTCCGAGTTTATCCGGTCTAAGGGATTTGCCTATGACGGTAAACCGATAGGGTTGTACTGGAAACGGTACAGCCTCCCGTTTGGAAAGGAGAAAAACAAGGGGCAGGGCAGTTGTTACCCTTGTCTTTTTCCGCTTCCAAGCTGGAAGTGGTTTTTGCTTTCTGGGAAATATGCTATTTTAGTAAAGTAGTTGTCTTTGTTACTGCAGCTGGAAGGGAACTGAATGAAGGCTTTTTCTGTTATTGGTGTTAAAGGGTCCGGTAAAACCACGAGCATTGAAAACATTATCCCGGAACTTATGAAGAGGGGATATAGCGTTGGTTCTATTAAAGAAATTCATTGTGAGGAATTTGCCCTTGATACAGAAGGTTCAAATACTGACAGGCACAAGAAGGCCGGCGCACAACTTGTAACTGCCCGTGGAAAGTACGAAACAGATCTATTATTTAGCCGCAGACTTGCTGTTCAGGAGATCTTAAAGTTTTATGCTGATTTTGATTATGTTGTCATGGAAGGTGTTTCAGACACTAATGTGCCTAAAATTATTACTGCTTTGCAGGTAGAGGAAATAGATAAAAGAATGGATGAGACTGTTATTGCCATTTCAGGGCGGATTGCAAATACCATGCAGATGTATAAGGGCCTGCAAGTGATAAATGCAATGACGGAGCTGGAAAAACTGGTTGATTTTCTGGAAGAAAAAGTGGCGGACTGGCAGCCGGATGTCCCAGAAAAAGTCTGTACCCACTGCAAAAGGTTAGACAAGCTCGTCATCTGACTTGGCTTCGACAGGAAAACAAATATCCGCAAAATACAGCTTGAATAGATTATCAACGGCGATAATGGCTTCTTGTTTAAATTGTCGGTAAGCATCCATTAGCTTTTTAGCTTCCGGTGTTAATTTAGAACCGCTGCGAGCCCCTCCAATTTGTTTCTCTACCAGTTTAATACCTAAGCGTTTTTCGGTTGCAGTAATTTTCCCCCAAGCGGCACGGTAAGACATGCCTAGTTGTGCCGCTGCACGATTAATGGAACCGTATTCGTCGATTGCCTGCAGCAGAGCAAGTCTTCCACCGCCGAAAACAACTGCTTTATCAGCTTCAATCCAAATTTTACATTTAGCTTTTAATCTGTTTTTGGGAAAGGTTGTTTTTGAATGCATAGTCCGTCCCCCCTCTTTAAATTAAAATTCTTTATGCAAAGTATAATGTCCTTTAAAATGAATGTTTTACATAGTAGTATCGTTTGTGTTACGCATGTATATATGGGTATATGGGCGTGCGGTAAGCGCCCTGCTTAATTTTTTATAAAATATAAAATGCCGGAACAATAAGGGCTGACCGATCGGTCAGCCCTTTTCAAATTCGGTTTGATGTTTATTTTGCTAAAATACTTTTTCTACTCTAACTGCAGATACTTTATATTCCGCTGTTTTAGAGATGGGATCAAAAACTGAATTTGTAAGTACATTGGCCGGAGATTCCTTGTAATGGAATGTCATAAACATCACACCGGGCGGTACTGCGTCTGTTATTTGTATTCTGGCAATTATTGATCCTCTTCTTGAGGTGATGCGGACTTCTTCGCCGTCACATACCCCAAGTTTTTTCGCATCTGCAGGGTTCATTTGTGCAAGTTCATATGGTCTAAGTGTATCCAAATTCTTTGAATGTCTGGTCATGATGTTGAAATGGTACAGCATGCGACCGGTTGTTAAAAGAATTGGGTATTCTTCATTGGTAAGTTCTGCCGGTTCCTCATACTCAATTCCTTGCAGCAGTCCTCTGCCCCTAGGGAATTTTCCTTCGTGTAAAAAGCGTGTGCCGGGATGATTCCGAAGGGCAGGGCCACTGAATGCCGCCTTCTTTGTCTAACCGCCCATAGCTAATTCCGGCATAACTGGGAGTAAGACTGCGGATTTCATTAAAGATTTCTTCAGCATTACGGTAGTTCATTTCGTAGCCCATTCTTCTGGCTAGATCACAAATAATATCCCAGTCTTCGCGGCACTGCCCCGGTGGTTCTACAGCTTTACGTATACGCTGGACGCGTCGTTCTGTGTTGGTAAAGGTGCCGTCCTTTTCGGCGTAACAGGCAGCGGGCAGGAAGACATCGGCATATTGTGCGGTTTCAGTCAGGAATAAATCTTGAACAACCAGAAAATCCAGATGCTCGAGAGCTTTGCGGATATGATTGGTGTCGGGGTCTGTTAAGACCGGGTCTTCGCCCATTATATACATGGCTTTAACCTTGTCGAGTAGGATCATATCCATCATTTCCGGAATACGAAAGCCCATTTGGGGATTTAATTTTCTCTGCCAAGCTTGTTCAAATTTAGCGGCAATTTGGGGATCGTGAATGGCTTGATAACCGGGGAAAACATTGGGCAGGGCACCCATATCGCAGGCACCTTGTACGTTGTTTTGTCCGCGTAAAGGATTAATCCCTGCATTTTCTATTCCCAAATGGCCTGTAATCATAGCCAGATTGGCAAGATTCATAACATTGCTTGTACCGGTAGTATGCTCTATAATCCCCAAAGTGTAGTAAATGCCAGCTTTTTGGTTTTGGCATAAAGCTCAGCAGCAGCATAGATTTGCTCTTCCGGAATTCCTGTTATTTTGCTGACGCGCTCTGGGGGATATTTTTGTACTACTCGCCACAAATCTTCGTATCCTTCACAGCGCTCGCGAATAAAATCTTTATCTTCCCAGCCGTTTGTAATGATGACTTACATTAACCCGTTGATGAGAGCAGCATCTGTACCCGGTTTTATGCGCAACCAAAGTGTGGCATGTTCTACTAACTCTATTTCCCTTGGATCAACCACGATCAATTTTGCGCCGCGCCTTGCTGCGCGTTTCATTTTACTGCCAATTACAGGGTGGGCTTCAGGGGCATTGGAGCCGATAACAAACAGTACATCGTTATATTCAATTTCTCCGATAGAGTTGGTCATTGCACCACTACCAAGCGTTGCGCACAGTTGGAGCGTGTCACGTACGTGCGCAATGATCCACACTGTTTGTGCCAATTACTGCACGCATAAATTTTTGCATGACAAAGTGAATGGTTTTTCTTGCTTTTACTACTCGTTCCGATTCTGTTTCAACTTTCATGCCTTCCGCAACCGGTGTGGAGCAGGCAGCAACTAAATTACGTGCACCCTCTACTTCAACCACACACATTCGGCTAGCTCCGACAATGCTGAGATCCTTATCATAACAAAGGGTAGGGATATCTATGCCGATACTTTCAGCAGCAGTAAGTATGGTTGTACCTTTCGGCACCGTTACGGATATCCCATTGATGGTTAACGTAACCACATCTCGGCCTCCTTTTTGGGACATAATAGAAAATTATAAATAAATCGGTATCTTATCGTATAACCGGCAGAGCCATTATGTCAATATTGACATAATGGCAAATCATTGTCATTATTGTGGCAAAAAAAAGCTGCTTTGCAGCAGCTAATTTTAGTTTATTTATAAATAATGGTGTGCCCGCAGGGAATCGAACCCCGACTTTAGGCTCCGGAGGCCTACGTGATATCCTTTTCACCACGGGCACAGATGCATAGTTTATCATAACATACTAAGAGTGAAAAAGTCAATGTAAGCAGTGATGGCGATAGTGTCAAGACACTTTAGGTTTTATTGAACCTCACATCATTTACACGACACAACGTTCATTTAACTTTCGCAAAGCTGATCT
>JAAZIQ010000059.1 GCA_012800795.1 Bacillota bacterium | reverse complement strand
CCCCGGCATTAACCAATAAGTTGTTAGACTCATTTGCTAATTGGCCTGTATACGAAGAAGAGAGAGGAGAAATGTATAAACACACACGAATTGTAGCAGATATAACAACCCTGGTTCGCAGGAATAAAATAGGGGTAAACTTCAATAGAGAAATGTTAAAATTACTTACCCCTTCAAAAGAAGTAGAATCTACTCCTGAAGAAATATTATCTTTTTTGAGGAAAGAAGAAAATTGGAGATTTAGAGAAGAGCTGGGGAAGGTTTATTCGGGGAAAGACAGTCAAATAAGAAGCGTTCTTAAACAAATCGACGAAAAAATCCTGTCACCCGATGAAATAAAAGAACGAAGAATTAAAAGGACAATGAAACTAGATAGGATTAAAAAAGCAAAATCTACTTCAGGCAAAAAAGAACCTGACAAAGAATAAGAAAAAAAGGCATAGTAATGACTATGCCTTTTTTCTTTTATAATTCAGTAGCTTTATTCCATGCCGCAGCTAATGCTTCATACTTTTCTTCTGCTGATTTCCTGGCAAACTCATCCAGATATTCTTTATTATTTTCTTTAAAGGAATTGATTATATCTAACAATTCATTAATAATCAATCTGTCCACAATATTATAATTTTCTCCATACATTTCCATTTCAAACTCGATAATCTTCTCAAAATAATATATCTCATAAATATGTATGGAAAAAGCCACTCCCGTTCCGGAAATAACTTGATCAAGCACGTCGAGTGTAGACTCTAAAACCCATTCATAGTCTTTTCGATGACCGGTGTGGACCTTGAGCTGGCTTTCAAATATTCTTTTGAGCATAACTGCTTGGTTTTTCGATAAATAAAGATTATAGAAAAGTAACAGATCCCCATCTTCTGTTTTAAAATCACGCTTTTTGATTTTCTTTTTCTTCTTTTTTGCTGTATCATAAAAAGAAATTACCTTCCCCATAATTTCCCTCCTTACCCTATAATTCATATTATAGCCCGTATAAACATTTTATCAAGGCATTGCTAATATAAAAACTATGGAAAATATTTACTAATCTATTGCAAAAACTTGACAAAATTAGAATAATACGGTATAATAAGACAAAAATATATTGAAATAAGCGGGTGATTGCCATTAAAATAGTGTTAGATGATAGCCGGGTAATTGACTGTAAAAAGTACAGGTACAACCGTGTAAAGGCATACTCGGATTGTATATTGCTTGTGGAAGCACTGAAAGATGATCTGGAGTTTATTTCGCTGGATTACCATTTGGGGGAGGATTCGCCGTATTCAGGATATGATGTCCTGGTATACATGTACGAGAACAGAATCCATCCAAAACATATAAACATTCATTCGGACCACGAAACCGGGGCAGAGAAGATGTATAAATTTGCAAAAGAACACTTTCCGAATTCCCATATAACCAGGAACAAAATTTTATAAAAAACAGTGAAAGGAGGGAGTATTGATGTTAGAACAAAACAGGGAAACAGTAATTAAAAAAGTATTGATAGTTTTACTGGTTTCTGTTTTTGCTGTAGCAGCAATAATTTTCGGTTTAGAAATACAAAAGAACAAGAAAGCTGTGCCACCGTTGCCTGATAGTTATATGGGAGATAATGACAATCAACCTGTTGAAGAAGCAGAAGAAATCGCACAAGGGGAAACAGGAAATATCCCGCAACAGGTTGATGTTGATGATAAAGAGGAAACCCAAAATACACCTGAATCCGAAAATAATTTACCGGCAAATGAGCCTGGTAACAATGATAATATAGATAGTAAAACAGGGAAGGACAACAAACAGGAAACATCATCCAGCGGTTCCAAACAAGGAACATCTTCCGCAAGCACGCAGACTAAAACAGTAAAGAATTCTCAAGGAAAACCAGAAACAGTTTATGAAATAACGATAGAAACGGTTACAAAGGACGGCAAAACTCAAACTAAAACTTATACCAGCACTGATCCCAATGAAACCTTTAAGTTTTATGATTATGTAAAAGAAGACGGGAAAATCAAAACTTACGAGGTAACTATGACCGTTATGGGAAAGGAAGTGTCACGAAAACTTGTTGCACAAGAGGACGCCGTGACTGTAACCATAACTGAATTAAAACCAACCACCACAGTTGAGAAAAACAAGACACAAAAAACAATTTACCAGGTTAGCATAAATGGATATACAAGAGACGGGAAGCCTTTCTCGAAAACTTTTGAGAGCACAAATCCCGATGAAGTGATAACTTATTATCAAATTGAAGATGGCCGTTTTTATGAAATAAAACAGAACATGCGAGGGAATGTACTGTCAAAAAAGGAAATAAAGGTAGATTATACCTATAAAGAAAGAGTAGTGGATGAAATAATTGAAAAGTACAATGTAATAGAGCAGCAAGACGAAACTATGGAAATAGGGAAAAAAGTTGTGCTCCAGGAAGGAATAAATGGTATAACTAGAATAATTGAGGTTGAAAAATATCTTTTTGATGTGTTTGTGTCCGCTAACCTTGAAACAAGAGAAATACGTAAAAGACAGGATAAGATTGTAAAAGTCGGAACTTTAAAACCGCTAGGAAATTCGGGGAAAGTTTTTAGTTCTATGAACGAAGCAACAAACTGGGCTAATCAACAGATCAACGATAAAAACAGTAAATGGTACAACAAAAGCTTCATTGTGTTTCCTATAGATCATACCAACAAAAGATATTCCGTCGAATTTAATGATTTGAAGCCTGGCGATGGTGTAGGTATTGGGGGATAATAAGAAGTATAAGAAAAGAAATTTTATAGATTAACTTCTAAAATTCAGATAAATTACAGTTTATCTGAATTATAATAGTAAAAATAAAAAACAAATGGAAAAACGAGGCAAAAAGAACAAAATACCGTATAAACAGATTCGGGTATTTTTTCAATAAAATACCCGAATTTTGTGTTTAAATTATAATGCAATTATTTTGCTTTGGCCATTACTATAATACTAACAGCAGCAATAATGGCCATAGCAGCAATAGCAACAATTGCAATCCAGAATGCTTCCATTTATTAATCGCTCCTTTTTAGTTTAATTGAAGCAAATAATCAGAGAAATAAATTAGCAGGCCGACTATAGCAACAAAAGACGCTAGGCACACAGCGGAAATTGCTACAATTGCTAGGATGACTATATACTTGTCGCTCAACCGGCATCCCCCCTTTCAGACCCCTCTCGCCTCTTTCTATTCATGATCCGGGACGAAAAAAGTGCGAATTAATTACTAAATTCGGAATTATAAAAAGGCTGTGCGTTCAAAGCACAGCCTGATTATTCCCGATTAATGCTGCGTTCCGCTTCGAATCCGTTTGGATATCTTTTGCGCAGCTTTTCAATGTTCATTTTCATAATTTCTTCGAGGGGATATCCTAAACCCTTTGCCATTATGGCCACATACCAACAGACATCTCCGAGTTCGTCTGCCAGCTTTTCTTTGTTCAGCTCATGGCCCTGGAACAAGTGTTTTTTTACAAGGTCTGCCACTTCCCCACTTTCACCGGCCAGTCCTAACGCCCCGTTCAATATTAGATCCTCCGGTTTTGCAGAACTTGCCGTCCTTAAAGCAGCCTCCTGGTACTCATTCGCTT
>JAAZIQ010000058.1 GCA_012800795.1 Bacillota bacterium | reverse complement strand
TTTTAGTTACTCGTCCGTGCTGGAACGGTGAAGTCTTTCTTCTATTTTTTGAAGGTCGATTCCTCCAAAAAACCCCTACAGTAACTTTACACTAACGGCAGGCCATTACAATGATGAGCCACTAATTGGGGCTTTGCTTCCCTGTTATTTTTAATTATTTTCCAGTTTATGAATCTGGTTTAACAGCTCATCTATTACTTTGCTTTGTTTAAGTGCTTCCTCGCTTTTAAGTCCTGTTGCTGCAATAATTTTGGCTAAGCGTTGCCTTTCTTATTCCAATTTTCGATAAAGATCTTGTAATTGTTTCATTATTAACTCCTTAGTTTTTAATAAAAATATAGGAGAAAAGTTGCGTAAGTACACAGTAGCTTATTATATCTTATGAGATGTGAATGTAGCTTTTGTATTAAATTTTATTCTCAAAAATCCTTTTTTTCCCATAATTAATATTTTTTTATAATATAGCGCTAAAGTTTTGCTAAAAAAAAGTTGTTAAAATAGTTGTTAATATATATTTAGCAGGAATCTTTAAGCCTTTCTCGAAATTACCTACTGAGCTCTATGTATTTAATCCAAAAATGTTTATAACATCCATCGAGGAGAGTAGGTGAAAATATTGCGGATAGGTATTCCCAGAACATTGTCGTATTTTACATTTTTTCCACTATGGCAGCCGTTTTTTGAAGGACTTGGACTAGATGTGATCGTTTCTCCAGAATCTAATAAGGAAATTTTAGATGATGGCATTAAGGAAACCGTAAATGATGCATGTGTACCCATAAAGCTTTTCCACGGCCATGTGGCAGCTCTTAAAGATAAAGTAGACTTCCTTTTTATACCGCGTTTAATTTCTTTGGATGGCAAGAGTACCTTATGTCCAAAATTCCTTGGTCTACCGGATATGGTTAAATATTCCATTAAGGGTTTGCCTGAAATTATAGAAAACCGCCTGGATCTAAAAAAAGGCAAACTGGAGCTCTATCGTTTTTTATATCGTATTGGAAAAAAATTTACTGATAATAAGTTATTGATCTTAAAGGCCATTTGGCGTGCAAGGTATAATTTTAATCGTTACCGGAAACTGTTATTGCAGGGTTTTACACCTCTTGAGGCCTTTCCCCTTTTACAAAAAGGCAACATCACAGAAGTTAAACCTAAAAATGGCAAAATTAAATTGGCCGTTTTGGGGTATCCTTATACTTTATATGATGGTTATATAAGTGTTGGTCTGCTGGATATCTTAAAGCAGCATGAAGTAGATGTTGTTACACCAGAGATGGTTCCGGAAAAAGAATTGCAGCGCATGAGTAAAAAGTTTCGTAAAAATTTGTTTTGGTATTACAGCAATAATGTGGCTTGGGCTTGCAAATATTATTTGGCAGACAAAACTGTCGACGGCATTATTCATGTTACAGCTTTTGCCTGTGGCCCGGACTCCATGACAAATAAGCTAATTGAATTAGAAGCAAAAGAAGCGAAAATTCCTTTCCTAACAGTCACCATTGACGAGCATACGGGTGAAGCCGGTGTGGAGACAAGGGTGGAAGCATTTGTAGACTTAATAAAAAGAAAGAAGGGGATTATGTGAAGATTTCTTTTCCCTATATGGGAACATCACATATTGTGATTAGCTATTTGTTGGAGCAGTTGGGGCACGAAGTAATATATCCCCCCGTACCATCCAAAAGAACATTATCCTTGGGGGTACAGTATTCTCCTGAATTTGCCTGCCTGCCATTTAAAATATTAATGGGCACCTATTTAGAAGCAGTGGAAAAGGGTGCAGACACAATTTTAACTTCTGGTGGCTGCGGCCCCTGCCGTGCCGGATTTTATGGTGAATTGCATAAGCGAATTTTACGTGATTTGGGGTATAATGTTGATATAATTATTTTAGAACCGCCCCTTGTTTCACCGCTGGATTTTTTCCGCCAGGCTCATAGGCTGATTAAAAAAAGAGGGTGGATCAATTTAGCCCGTGTTTTTAGGATCGCGTGGCGTAAATTAGAGGCTTTGGATGCTTTGGAAAGCACTCTACATAAAATACGTCCTTTGGCTCTTTGTAAAAAACAGGTGACTCAGGTCTACGAGGATGGCCTGGAATTAATACGACAGGCTAACTCGGTAAAAGAGGTTGATGAAGCACGGGAAGAGGCTTTGGCTAACCTACGGCAGGTACCGGCAGACCATGATTTCACTCCACTGCGTGTAGGCTTAATCGGAGAAATTTATGTGGTATTGGAGCCCTTCGCCAATCATGACATTGAAAAGCTTTTGGGAGACATGGGTGTATATGTGCACCGTTCCATTTTCCTCATGGGCTGGACGCAGAACAATGTAATCATTCATGGGGAAGAGGGAGAAAGGGATATTAGATCCGCTGCAATTCCCTATCTTAATCAATTGGTGGGCGGACATGGTCAGAATAGCGTCGGTGAAGTCGTACGTTATGCAGAAAAGGGATTTGATGGAGTAATACAATTGGCCCCTTTTACCTGTATTCCGGAGATTGTAGCAAAAAGTATTATGCCGGCTGTAAGCCATGATAAAGGAATCCCCGTACTTACATTGTTTTTAGATGAACAGACGGGACAAGCGGGTATTATAACACGTTTGGAAGCTTTTTTGGATTTGCTGAAACAGAAACGCATGAAACGGCAGGAGGTGAGTTAGTTTGCAAGCATACCTTGGTATCGATGTCGGGTCTGTCAGTACAAATTTTGTTGTAATAGATGAAGATTGCAATATATTGGCCAAATTATATTTGCGTACCCGAGGGCAACCAATTCAAGTTGTCCAAGATGGTATGCGGCAGATTGAAGAGGCTATTAAGGGCAGGAATGTGGAAATATGTGGTGTCGGAACAACCGGGAGTGCACGGACACTTACTGGGGTTATTGTAGGTGCCGATACGGTCAAGAATGAGATCACCGCCCACGCGGTGGCGGCCTCGCAATTAGTACCTGATGTGCAAACGGTGTTGGAGATAGGCGGACAGGACTCCAAAATAATATTGCTACGTGATGGGATTGTTGTTGATTTTGCCATGAATACAGTATGTGCTGCCGGCACAGGCTCTTTTTTGGACCACCAGGCAGCAAGGCTAAATATCCCTATAGAAGAATTTGGCAGTTTAGCTTTGCAGAGCAAAAATCCTGTACGCATAGCCGGTCGTTGTTCGGTTTTTGCTGAATCCGACATGATCCATAAACAGCAAATGGGTCATACAGCTCCTGATATTATAGCCGGCCTTTGTGATGCACTGGTACGCAACTATTTAAATAATGTGGGCAAGGGCAAGGAAATTTTGCCTCCGATTGTTTTTCAGGGTGGCGTTGCTGCCAATGTTGGTATACGTGCTGCCTTTGAGAAGGCATTAGGAGTAGAAGTTATTGTGCCTGAATACTTTGATGTGATGGGGGCCATTGGCGCAGCGCTGCTGGCTAAATCGGCGGTTAAAGGAAAGAACCAAACTGATTTTCGTGGTTTTGCCATCTCAGATATGCATTACCAGGCGTCAAGCTTTGAATGTAAAGGATGCCCCAATCTCTGTGAAATTGTTAATATTTCCGTTGATGGTGAAGTTTTGGCCCGTTGGGGCGGACGCTGCGGTAAGTGGGAAACAATTCGTAAAACAGGTTAAGAGTAAAAAGCGGCCTGGCTTCTTTAGGGGAGCCAGGCCGCTTTTGTTAGGTGAAGGTTAGACAATTATTGCTAAATTTAAGCAGGAAATTGATGTCATTGTGTCGAAGAATTGAGTCAAAAGGAGAGAGACATACGCGGAGGTGTGTGTTGAATGTCAGCGGTACTGCTGGGCCGTAGATTACGGGCACTGCGCAGGTTAAAAAGATTGACTCAATTGGAGTTGGCATCAGAGGTGGGAATTTCTGTATCTATGCTGTCCACCATAGAAAGAGGGGTAAAATATCCGCGTGTGGATTTAATTAAAAAGTTTGCACGCGTTTTAAATGTTCCCTTGGAAGAATTTTTTGTCCTTCCGGATTCTGTACAAGAGCGCCCTTAAGGCGCTTGTTTTTTTGCAAAGCTATTTTGTGCTTTTGGATTTAAGAAATTTGGAACGTAAGGTTTTACCGATTATCATTTTAATAAAATGAAATGCCGGCAGGGGGTCATCCCAGGCCCAGATGGCGTAAACTTTTTTGTGTTTGAGCCATGGCAAGATAATTTCTTTCCAACTTAATTGTTTTGAACGCCTATAGCCCCGAACAGAAAAGATATCTTCGTATAAATGGTAAAAGGCCAAATTTAAATTTTGCTTTAGATGTTTTGGGGGCAGTGCTTGTCCAATTAAATCTCTGTAAATCAGGTAAGTAAACTCAATTCCGCAGGCATCAAACAAAACATTTAGTGAACTAAGACGGGCATTTATTTCCAACAGATAATATTCACCCGTTTCTGCATGTTTTTTATATTCCATTTCGCAGTATCCGCGAAAACCCATTCTTTGGAGAAAGTCAATTCCGGGTTCAATTATTTCCGGGACATAGCATTGCCGAGTAAAAGTAGACACCCCAAAATTGGCGGGATACTGACGTAGTTTTTGTGCGGTCATGGTGTGTGTTGCATTACCATTTTGATCGATGAATGCTTCTAAGAGATAAATATGATCATCAAAGCCAGGTATTAGCTGTTGTACCATAACCTCAATGTTGGCATCACGAGCTAATTTAAGGGCAGCTTTTAATTCCTCCGTATTTTGGGCAACAAAACATTTTTTATGAAAGACTTTCATAAAAAGATGGGAGTAGGTAGGCTTAACCAAACATGGATATGTAATATTGTTGGCAGTTTCTTCATCATCTTCCGGAGAGGCGGGGAAAAAAGTTTGCGGCATTTTAGCCTGGTGTTTTTGCGCCAATTCATAAAGTCCTCTTTTGTCAATAATTTGCTCCAACAGCCCCGGGGGCATCTGATGGAAAAGATAATGTTTAGCCAAAACATCACTGTGACGGCTAAGCATCAGTACATATGCATCATGTGAGGGAATTAGAACAGGCTTCTGGGGGAAATTGACGGCAAAATCTATCAGAAATTGTACCAATTCCTCTTCGTTTGTATTTATATTCGGACAAAGTACGCGGCGATAAACATAGCGCGAAGACAAACCGTAAGCATTGGTAAAATTATAATCAAGAGCATATACAGGAACACCGCGACGCCCTAGCGTACGAATACCACCTAGCCCTGTGTAGTAGTTTGCACCTAGAAAAACGACTGGTACTTGGTTTGACAAGAAAATTCCCCCTCAAAAATTACAGTTTTATGTTATAAATATTAAATTAGTTCTTTTTATGGGCGAGAGAATCCTGCTATCATAGAGGTCGATTGGAGCGTTAAAATATTATAGTTAAAAATCAATGTAAATGCAAGGCAATAAGAGTTATACTATTTTTAAAAGTAATAATTGAAGGAGTAACAATGCGGATTGGAAAAGTAACTTTAAAAAACAAAGTTATTTTAGCACCTATGGCAGGTGTTACAGACAGTATCTTTCGTCAATTGGCCTTGGAAATGGGTTGTGCCCTTGTTTATACAGAAATGATTAGTGCCAAAGGACTTGTCTATGGGGCCGAGCAGACGCTAAAAATGCTAGAATTTCAAGAAAGACCCGTAGCTGTACAGTTATTTGGCAATGATCCGGCGGCATTTGCTGCTGCAGCTGAAATTTGTGCACGCTACATGCCGGATTTTATTGATGTTAACATGGGTTGTCCAGTTAAAAAGGTGGTGACGAAAGGTGAGGGCAGCGCCTTAATGCGCAATCCCCGGCATGCTTATGCCATTGTACAGGCACTGAAAAAAGCCGTTGAAATTCCTATTACGGTTAAAATGCGTACGGGCTGGGATGAGAATTCCATTAATGTTGTGGAAGTTGCTGTTGCTGTTCAAGAAGCCGGTGCCTCGGCCATAGCTGTGCATGGGCGTACGCGTGCCCAGGGCTATAGCGGAACTGCCGACTGGTTTCGTATCAAGGAAGTTAAGGATGCGGTTAAAATCCCGGTAATTGGCAATGGCGATATTTGGAGGCCTGAGGATGCCCGGAGAATGCTACAGGAGACTGGTTGTGATGCCGTTATGCTGGGAAGGGGGGTATTGGGAAATCCTTGGCTGATACGCCGTACCGTTCATTACCTGGCTACCGGCGAGTTATTGCCGGAACCCGGGCTTAATGAAAAAATAAACATGGCTTTACGCCATTTGGAATTGGCTGCGCAGGCAAAAGGTGAATTTATTGCTGTGCGTGAAATGCGTAAACATATAGCCTGGTATTTAAAAGGGGTAAAGGGAGCGGCTGCAATACGTAACAAGGTAATGAAGGCGATAACAAAAAAAGAGGTAAAAAAAATACTGTTAAATGTTAACCGGGAGTGACCCGGTTTTTACTTTTGTATTGCCCAAATTTATAAGAATTTCTTCATAAAAATAATATTTTTTTGTGTAAATTTTGTTTGCATGTAGAGAATATTCATGATAAAATTTCTTGTGTACAATAATGTGCACAATTTGGAGGCAGTTTAGATGGAATTTATTCGCGTGGGGGATAAATTAATAGATCTTTATAAGATTATCGATACAATTCGTTTAATTTTGAGGATGAGAAGTCAGGGTTTATCGCAGCAGGAAGTTGCCACTAGGCTTGAAATTGACAGAACTTTTATTTCGCGACTTGAATCTTTAGGAAATGTGCGTCGTGGCGGACGTATCGGGTTGATTGCTTTCCCTGTGCAGAACAAAGCTGAATTAATCTCCCTGGCCGATACTTTTGGCATTGAAAACAGATTGATTCTTTCTAATGCAGAACGGTGGCAGTTGGTTGAAGACAAAAATGGCCTTGATTTTTTGCACCAGATCTTTAATATTATTGAACAATTTCGTCAATGTGATACCGTTTTGGTGTTCTGCTCTGAGAAATGGAATCGCCTGGCCACAGCCTTATTGGACAATCAAGTCTATACGGTAGAAATTGGCCGTTCGCCCATTGCAAAAGATATTTATGTGGATCCTCAAGAAGTTGAAAAGATCTTAAATGTTCTAACAGATGAAACAATGGGGGAGGTTAAGTAATGAAGCATGTTGTCAGTATTAGTTTAGGTTCCTCTACACGCAACCATGCTGTTGACGTCAACATGGCCGGAATAGATTTCCATGTTGAGCGGATAGGGACTGACGGCGACATGAAGAAAATGATCACCATGATTAAGGAATTGGATGGAAAGGTGGATGCCTTTGGTTTAGGAGGCATGGATCTTTATATTTATGCCGGTACACGGAGGTATACTTTGCGCGATGCGCAAACTGTAGTAAAAGCAGCGCAAAAAACTCCTATTGTCGATGGTTCAGGCTTAAAAAACACCTTGGAGCGGAAAGTTATACAGTATTTACAGCAGGAAACGGATTTGTTGGACGGAGCTCCACATGTACTAATGATGGCCGGAGTTGATCGTTTCGGTATGGCGCAAGCCTTGGATGCGGCAGGCTGTCGACTCACATGTGGTGACCTGGTTTTTACCATCGGCGTTCCCATACCGATTCGTTCCCTACGTGCACTTGAAAGAATAGCGCGTGTTGGCGCGCCGCTACTTAGCCAGCTTCCTTTTTCGATGCTTTATCCTACGGGAAAGAAGCAGGATGAAAATAAGCCAAAAGCAGCTTATTTATTTGAAGAAGCCCAGATAATTGCCGGTGATTTTCTATTTATTCGCCGTTATATGCCCCAAAATATGGAGGGTAAAATTATTATCACAAATACTGTTACAGCCGATGATGTGGAGTTGCTACGGCAAAGAGGAATTAAGACGCTTATTACTACAACACCGGAGTTACACGGCCGCTCCTTTGGTACCAATGTAATGGAAGCTTTACTGGTGGCTTTGGCAGGAAAAAAACAGGAATTAACGGCAAGCGAATATGAGAAATGGTTAACCCGGTTAAATTTCACACCACGCATTGTAGATTTAAACTAGGAGGATTATATGGGAGACTTTGCTTTCATTATTCACCCGATCGAATTAGATGACGTTTTTCGCAAATTTAAATTTATGCGCAAGTGGCCTCAGTCAATAGTGGAAGGTATTATTAAACTGGTGCCGCCGTTTAAAATATCAGAGATTAGAGGGGTGCGCTCACAATACGCTGAGACTTCCGGTTATTTTATTGCTTGTCCGCTCACAAGCAAACAGATGGTGGAGTTGCCGGAAAAAGTTGTTATAGATAAGATTATTAAGACCGGTAAGGTTGCGGAAAAACTTGGCGCCAAAATAGTGGGATTAGGTGCTATGACTGCTGTGGTCGGTGATGCAGGTATTACCGTGGCGAAAAATTTAAATATTGCGGTTACCACCGGCAATAGCTATACAGTGGCAACCGCTTTGCAGGGGACAAAAAAAGCCGCTGCTTTAATGGGGATTGATTTGGCGGAGGCTGAAGTGCTGGTGATTGGTGCCACAGGGTCAATTGGCAGTGTCTGTGCGCGAATTTTAGCCCGAGAGGTGCGTTTTTTAACACTACTTGCTCGCGATAGAAATAAACTTAATAATTTAGCCGAGCGGATTCTGCAGGAAACAGGATTAGCCGTAAAAATATCGACAGATGTTAAGCGTTCCGTCCGGAAGGCAGATGTTATCATTACAGTATCGGGTTCAGCTGAAGCATTAATTGATGTAATGGATTTAAAACCGGGAGCCGTTGTTTGTGATGTTGCCCGTCCCCGTGACGTATCAAAAAAGGCCATAGAGCTCCGTAATGATGTTTTAGTTATTGAGGGA
>JAAZIQ010000057.1 GCA_012800795.1 Bacillota bacterium | reverse complement strand
TTCCGTACAACGGACGTAACAGGGGTAATTACCCTGCCTGAAGGTGTAGAAATGGTAATGCCTGGCGACAACGTGCAAATGAAGATTGAATTAATTACCCCCATTGCCATTGAAGAAGGTTTGCGCTTTGCTATTCGTGAAGGTGGCCGGACAGTGGGTGCCGGTGTTGTTACCAGTATTATTGAATAGTACTTTTAAAGCTAAATTGTGCCCCGTTAGCTGCTGCAGCGCGGGGCTCTTTAAGCATAAGGTGAAAATTTCCGGAAATAATAAACCTTTAAGCTCACACCGGAGATGACAAAAAGGTTTGACAATGCGCCATAAAGTGTGGTAAATTGGAAAAAGTGAAATTGCATGTACGCTATAACCGGATATCCGGTTCAGTTAACGTGTATACTTGATTTTAAAGCCTAAGATCGTTTTAGGGGGTGTGAGCAATGCGTGTAAAAATCACAATGGCTTGCGGTGAATGTAAGAGACGGAACTATATTACTACCAAAAATAGGCGGACTACTCCGGATCGCATTGAATTAAATAAATATTGTCCGTACTGTAAAAAACATACTGCCCATAAAGAAACGAAGTAGAGGGTAGTTTGGCAGTTTAGCTGAGAGCCATGTTATGATCTTTGAGCAAGGATGTGGTGAAGTGGCCGCCAATGATAAGTCTTTAACAAAACATTTTAAAGAAATGCGACAGGAATTGAAGAAAGTTCACTGGCCTAACCGCCGCGAATTAACTCTCTTCACTTCCATGGTTTTAGTAACTGTATTATTCATTGGTGTATTTCTTTGGCTTCTTGATGTAGGCTTTACAGGGTTGCTGAAGTTGATTTTCCAATAGTAAGGAGGTAGGGGGATCCCCCTGGCCTATGAGTAAAAACTGGTATGTGGTGCACACATATGCAGGCTATGAAAATAAAGTAAAAACAAATCTAGAAAAACGCGTTGAATCCATGGAAATGCAGGACAAGATTTTTCGCGTCCTGGTACCTATGGAAAAGGAATTTGAAGTCAAAGACGGGAAAAAGAGGTCCGTCATGAAAAAAGTTTTCCCCGGTTATGTGCTGGTGGAAATGATTATGACTGACGATTCCTGGTATGTTGTGCGTAATACCCCTGGCGTTACCGGCTTTGTCGGTCCCGGCTCCAGGCCAATTCCCCTGTCGGAAACTGAAGTCAACCAGATTTTAAAACAAATGGGTATGGATGAGCCTAAACCGAAAATTGATTTTGAGCCAGGCGAAAGTGTGCGTGTCATTGAAGGTCCGTTTGCCGATTTTGTCGGCAGCGTAGAAGAAGTGTTACCGGACAGGCAGAAAGTTAAAGTTTTGGTTTCAATGTTTGGCCGGGAAACTCCGGTTGAACTTGATTTTTATCAAGTAGAAAAGCTATAAAGTAAGGGGAGGTGTAATGATGGCCAAAAAAGTTAAAGGTATCGTTAAACTACAAATTCCTGCCGGCAAAGCAACACCTGCGCCTCCGGTTGGTCCTGCTCTCGGTCAGCATGGAGTTAACATTATGGGTTTCTGTAAAGAATTTAATGAACGTACAGCGCAACATGCTGGACTGGTAATTCCTGTGGTACTTACAATATATGAAGACCGCTCTTTTAGCTTTATTACCAAAACTCCCCCTGCTGCCGTTTTGTTAAAGAAAGCAGCAGGCATTGAAAAGGCTTCCGGTGAACCGAACAAGGTGAAAGTGGCAACAGTAACTAAAGATCAGGTTCGGGAAATTGCCCAGTTAAAGATGGAAGACCTTAATGCTAACGATATCGATGCCGCCATGAAAATTGTTGAGGGCACTGCCCGTAGCATGGGCATTACTGTGCAGTAGTTATTTGTTTAAAATTACTGATTAAAGTGGGAGAGGCTTGCCGTCTCGCTTGAACCACAAGGAGGGAAAAGAATGGCTAAATACGGCAAAAAGTATTTGGAAGCAAAAAAGCTTGTTGATCGCCATCAGCTTTATGAGCCGGCTGAGGCGCTGGAACTGGCTAAAAAGACTTCTACAACAAAATTTGATGCTACCGTCGAACTGGCTGTGAATTTGGGTGTTGACCCTAAACATGCAGACCAGCAGGTGCGTGGTGCGGTAGTGCTTCCGGCCGGTATTGGTAAAGAAGTTACCGTGGCAGTCTTTGCAAAAGGCGAGAAAGCAAAGGAAGCAGAGGAAGCCGGGGCAGATTTTGTTGGCGCGGAAGATTTGGTAGCCAAGGTACAGGAGGGTTGGTTTGGCTTTGATGTGGCTGTTGCCACACCGGATATGATGGGTACAGTAGGGCGACTAGGCCGCCTGCTTGGACCAAGAGGATTAATGCCAAACCCCAAGACCGGTACGGTAACAATGGATATCGCCCGGGCTGTTAAGGAAATTAAAGCCGGTAAGGTGGAGTACCGCGTCGATAAGAACGGTATTATCCACGTGCCCATTGGTAAAGTATCATTCGAGCTGGAACAACTGCTGCAAAACTTTTATGCAGTTATTGATACTTTAATTAAAGCTAAACCGGCTGCAGCAAAAGGGCAATATCTTCGTGCTATTACAGTTGCCTCCACCATGGGGCCTGGAATTCGCGTCAGCCCGCAAAAAGCAGCACTGTTGGGTAAAGAAAGATAATTAGTCAAATTTGATTAATATTAAACTTGAAAAAAAGCGGGTGGATATGATAAAATACGCCCGAGCAGTATAAATATTATCAGTACGACTGCAGACAGTAGGTGCCTGTGGGCTTAAAGTGAAAACGCCTACCGAGGTCGGAAAGCCGCTGAAAATTAGTGGCCTCCGTGTGTCTGCATGGAGGTCACTTTATTTTTACCGACCGTTAATGTAAAGGAGGTGGAACGGTGAGTATTACCAGGCAAGAAAAGGAGAGAATTGTTGCCGAAGTCAAGGAAGATTTAAATAAAGCAGCGAGTGCCATTGTTACTGATTACAGAGGACTAAATGTAGAGCAAATGACAACTTTACGCCGGGCACTTCGTGCTGAAAATGTCAAATATGTTGTTATAAAAAATACTTTAGTGCGTATTGCCGCACGCGAGTTAGGGTATGAAGCTTTAGAACCCTATCTGGAAGGTCCAACGGCCATTGCTTTTGGTTTTGAGGATCCGGTAGCTCCGGCTAAAGTTTTAACTAAATATGCCAAGGAATTTGATAAATTAGAAATAAAGGGCGGTTTGTTGGAAGGAGACTTGATTGATCAGGCACGGATTAAAGCGTTGGCCGCCCTGCCGTCACGGGAGGTATTATTGGCGCAGGTTGCCGGCGCCTTCGCAGCTCCCATGGCCGGATTTGCCGGTGCGGCCCAAGCCCTTTTACAGAAGTTTGTCGGTACCCTTGATGCCATTCGTGAAAAGAAGGCTGCGGAAGCTTAAGGGTAAATGTTATCAAAAATATAAGCTATGTTTAAATTATTAAGGAGGAAATTATAATGTCTAAAGTTGCAGAAGTTCTTGAAATTGTTAAAGGGATGACAGTGCTTGAGCTGTCCGAATTAGTAAAAGCTTTTGAGGAAGAATTTGGCGTAAGTGCAGCTGCTCCTGTAGCTATGGCTGCCATGCCTGCAGCTGCTGCCGGTGGCGATGCTCCTGCTGCAGAAGAGCAAACCGAATTTGATGTTATTCTGACTGCTGCCGGCCAGAAAAAAGTTGCCGTCATTAAGGTTGTACGTGAAGTTACCGGTTTAGGCTTGAAAGAAGCAAAAGAGTTAGTTGACAATGCTCCTAAGGCTGTCAAAGAAAAAGTCAGCAAAGAAGATGCTGAAGCATTGAAAGCTAAACTTGAAGAAGCTGGTGCCAGCGTCGAAATTAAGTAATTGGTACTATTTAAGAAAAAAGGCACCCCTATGTGGGTGTCTTTTGCCATTTTCAGGATTTTGCATGCATTTTTGGCTAAAAATCTTATATTTCTTGACATCTGGAAATGCTTGTGATATTATTATAAACTGCTTAACAATACCTTCTTTGCTATAATTTTGTATAATTATACTCTGTTAAGGAAAGAATTAAAAATTATGGGTAAAAAAATCAAAGAAGGTATTGTTATTTTCATGATGGGTAAAACCTAGGGACAGGAGTGGATACCTGAATGTTCAAAGTTATTGACGCGGGAACAAGGAAGCGCCGCAACTATGCCCGGATTGACGAAATTCTCGAGCTGCCTAACCTAATAGAAATCCAAAAGTCTTCCTATGAGTGGTTTCTAAAGGAAGGCCTCCAGGAAATGTTTGATGAGATTTCGCCAATTCAGGATTTTACGGGAAATCTGGTCTTGGAGTTTATTGGCTACACCCTGGGGGAACCCAAGTATTCTGTTGATGAATGCAAAGAACGCGACGCCACTTACTCGGTGCCGTTACGCGTACGGGTTCGCCTCATAAACAAGGAAACCGGGGAAGTGAAAGAGCAAGAAGTATTTATGGGTGATTTTCCCCTTATGACTAATAATGGCACCTTTATTATTAACGGTGCCGAAAGGGTTATTGTTAGTCAGTTAGTTCGCTCGCCCGGTGTTTACTTCAACAGTCAGATTGATTTCAGCGGTAAAGTACTTTATACAGCTACAATTATCCCAAACCGCGGTGCCTGGCTGGAATTTGAAACTGATGTCAATGATGTTATCTATGTTCGGGTGGATCGTACGCGGAAGGTGCCGGTAACGGCTCTTTTGCGTGCCATTGGTTATGGTACTAATAATGATATTTTACGTCTTTATGGTCATGATGAACGTATTTTGGCTACACTGGAAAAAGACCATACAGATTCTTTTGAAACAGGTGTTTTAGAAATTTATAAGAGGCTGCGCCCTGGTGAACCTTTAAACGTAGATAATGCACGCTCACTTTTTGAGTCGCTTTTCTTTGATCATAAGCGTTATGATTTTGCCCGTGTAGGTCGATATAAAATTAATAAAAAATTATCTTTCCTGCCGCGCGTATTGCAGAAAAAGTTAGCGGAAAATGTAGTAGATGCGGAAGATAATATTTTGGCTCGCGCCGGTGAAGCGGTTACGCGGGAAATGGCTCAAATGTTCTTAGAAAAAGGCGTCGACCGCATTCGCATTGAACATGACGAGCGTGAAGTGACCGTTATAACTAATGGACTGGTTCCTGCTTCCACAAAATCTTTGACCAAAGAAGATATCGTGGCCACCGTCGGTTATATTCTTAATTTGATTGACGGCATAGGCAGCGTGGATGATATAGATCATCTAGGCAATCGCCGTTTACGCAGTGTGGGTGAGCTATTGCAGAATCAGTTTCGCATTGGTTTATCCAGAATGGAGCGAGTTGTGCGGGAGCGCATGACAATTCAGGATGTGGAGGCCATTACTCCGCAAGCCCTGATTAATATTCGTCCCGTTATAGCCGCAGTAAAGGAATTTTTCGGTTCCAGTCAATTATCACAATTTATGGATCAAACTAATCCCTTGGCGGAGTTGACTCATAAAAGGCGCCTGTCAGCCCTTGGCCCAGGCGGTTTAAGCCGGGAGCGGGCGGGATTTGAAGTGCGTGATGTGCATCACTCCCACTATGGGCGTATGTGTCCCATTGAGACTCCCGAAGGTCCCAATATCGGACTAATAGGTTCCCTTTCTACTTATGCGCGTATTAATGAGTTTGGCTTTATTGAAACGCCCTATCGTAAGGTGGATAAGGAAAAGGGACGGGTTACAGATGAGATTGTTTATCTCACAGCCGATGATGAAGATCAATATAATATAGCGCAAGCTAACGCTGAATTGGATGAAGAGGGCTATTTCTTGAGCAATCGTGTTACTTGTCGCTACCGCAATGAAACCGTTACACGTCCGCCCACTGCCATTGATTTTATGGACGTTTCGCCCAAACAGCTGGTCTCTGTGGCTACGGCGCTAATCCCGTTTTTAGAAAATGACGATGCTAACCGTGCCCTCATGGGTGCCAACATGCAGCGTCAGGCTGTACCGCTGTTGAAAACGGACGCGCCGCTGGTCGGGACAGGCTTGGAATATAAAACAGCACGCGATTCCGGTGTGGTTGTCTTGGCAAGAACTGCCGGAGAAGTTGTTTATGTTACTTCCACCACCATTATTATCCGCCGTAAGGACGATGATATGTCACCGAACCGGATAATTAACGGCCGCACCGGTGAAATTTTCCCGGGCGAGTCGCGGGGCAATTTCCAGCGTGGCTGTGATATCTATACTTTACAAAAATTTAAGCGTTCTAACCAGGGAACATGCATGAATCAGCGTCCCATTGTTCGTAAAGGGCAATGGGTGGAAGAAGGTCAGGTAATTGCTGACGGTCCTTCCACCAATCAGGGCGAACTGGCGTTGGGCCGCAACGTCCTGGTGGCTTTTATGCCCTGGGAAGGCTACAATTACGAGGATGCCATTTTATTAAGCGAAAAACTGGTAAAAGAAGATATTTTTACGTCCATCCATATAGAAGAATATGAAGCAGAGGCACGTGACACCAAATTGGGACCTGAAGAAATAACACGGGATATTCCCAATGTCGGTGAGGACGCTTTAAAAGATCTGGATGAACGGGGAATTATCCGCCCCGGAGCAGAAGTGAGGGCCGGAGACATCCTGGTTGGTAAAGTTACACCGAAAGGGGAAACGGAACTTACTTCAGAAGAAAGGCTTTTACGTGCTATCTTTGGTGAGAAGGCACGTGAAGTCCGTGATACTTCACTGCGTGTGCCCCATGGTGAGTCAGGCATGGTAGTGGACGTAAAAGTCTTTACGCGCGAACAGGGAGACGAACTGCCGCCTGGTGTCAACCAGTTAGTTCGTGTTTATGTGGCGCAAAAGCGCAAGATTTCTGAAGGAGATAAGATGGCCGGCCGCCACGGTAATAAAGGAGTAATTTCACGCATTTTGCCGGAAGAAGATATGCCTTTCTTACCTGACGGTACGCCGGTGGAAATAGTTCTTAACCCTCTGGGTGTGCCCTCCCGGATGAATCTGGGGCAGATACTGGAAACCCATTTGGGCTGGGCAGCCAAAACTTTGGGGATTTACGTTGCTTCCCCCGTCTTTGACGGTGCACGGGAAGAAGACGTTATGGCGGCCATTGCCGAAGCCGGCCTGCCTCCAAATGGCAAGACCATACTTTATGATGGCCGCACGGGAGAGCCTTTTGATAACGAAATAACCGTAGGTTATGTTTATATGCTAAAACTTGCCCACCTGGTGGACGATAAAATTCATGCCCGCTCAACAGGTCCATACTCTCTGGTTACGCAGCAGCCTTTGGGTGGTAAAGCACAGTTTGGCGGCCAGCGTTTTGGTGAGATGGAGGTATGGGCTTTGGAGGCATATGGCGCAGCATATACTTTACAGGAAATTCTTACTGTCAAATCCGACGATGTGGTGGGTCGAGTAAAAACTTATGAAGCCATTGTGAAGGGAGAAAATATTCCCGAGCCCGGTGTACCTGAATCATTCAAAGTGTTGGTAAAAGAACTGCAAAGCTTGGCCCTGGATGTCAGGGTTATTGATGCGGATTCCGGCGAAATGGAAATACGTGAAAATGATGATGACGATGAGACCCATGATTTAGGGGTTAATATCGAGGGCAATGAGGATGAAGACCGGCCTGTAGGTAAAGAGAAGTTTACTTTGGCGCAAGAGCCTGATAGAGATGAAGAAGATCAGGCTGAAGTAGAAACAGGTGATCAGGACGATGAGGGTGAAATTGAGGATATCAGCTTGGAAGATGTTGATGAAGATTTAGAGTTTGATGACTTAGATCTGAAATTAGATTTGGCTGACGACGTGGATGATGACTTGGCTGACGAACTGGATGAAGACTTGACCGGTCTTGATTCTTATGATTTTGATGACGACGAAGATTACGATGATTTGGAGGAGGATGCTTTCCGCTATCGCAGGCGCAAAAGGAGTTACAGAGAGATGGATGAAGAGGAGTAAATAATTTGTTGTTAGATCTGGTTTGTCCATGAAGCAGAAGCAAGAGTAGATGAAAGGGAGGAAAAGCCCTTGCTAGATGTCAACAATTTTGATTCAATAAGAATCGGTTTGGCTTCACCTGAACAAATCCGCAAATGGTCGCGTGGAGAAGTAAAAAAGCCCGAAACCATTAATTACAGAACTTTAAAGCCAGAACGAGAAGGTTTGTTCTGTGAGAAAATTTTTGGGCCACAAAAAGATTGGGAATGTCATTGCGGTAAATATAAGCGAGTGCGGTATAAAGGAGTAGTTTGTGACCGCTGTGGTGTAGAAGTGACGCGGGCCAAAGTACGGCGGGAGCGCATGGGGCACATTGAATTGGCTGCGCCGGTATCTCATATCTGGTACTTTAAGGGCATACCAAGCCGGATGGGACTGCTGTTGGATATGTCGCCTCGGGCTTTGGAAAAAGTTCTCTACTTTGCTGCCTATGTAGTTATTGATCCCGGTGATACCGGCTTGATGAAAAAACAGCTGCTGACAGATACGGAATACCGCGAATATCGGGAGAAATATGACCATCTTTTTAAAGTGGGACGCGGCTTTAAAGCCGAAATGGGCGCTGAAGCCATTAAAAAGCTATTGGAAGAAATAGATTTAGATGAGTTGGTAAAAGAGCTGCGTGCCCAAATCCGCACGGCAACGGGGCAGAAGAAAATCCGTGCGGTGCGGCGTTTGGAAGTAGCCGAGGCATTTCGGCAGTCAGGCAATTCTCCTTCATGGATGATTTTGGAAGTAATTCCCGTTATTCCGCCTGATCTCCGTCCTATGGTACAGCTGGATGGTGGCCGTTTTGCCACTTCAGATTTGAATGACCTCTACAGGCGGGTTATTAACCGCAATAATCGTTTGAAGCGCTTACTGGATCTGGGAGCTCCCGATATTATAGTTCGGAATGAAAAAAGAATGCTGCAGGAAGCCGTGGATGCCCTAATCGATAACGGGCGTCGCGGCCGTCCCGTAACCGGTCCGGGTAACAGGCCGCTCAAATCATTGTCTGATATGCTCAAAGGGAAGCAAGGCCGTTTCCGGCAGAATCTTTTAGGAAAACGTGTTGACTATTCAGGCCGTTCCGTTATTGTGGTAGGGCCGGAGCTAAAACTGTATCAATGCGGCTTACCTAAAGAAATGGCCTTGGAGCTTTTTAAGCCCTTTGTGATGAAGCGCCTGGTACAAAAGGGCCATGCCCACAATATTAAGAGTGCAAAACGCATGGTGGAAAAGGTGCGTCCGGAAGTATGGGACGTACTGGAAGAAGTAATTCGTGACCATCCTGTTTTGTTAAACCGGGCGCCTACACTGCACCGTCTTGGCATCCAGGCTTTTGAGCCGGTGCTGGTGGAAGGAAGGGCCATTAAAATTCATCCTTTAGTCTGTACTGCTTATAACGCAGACTTTGATGGTGACCAAATGGCGGTACACGTTCCGCTGTCGGCAGAGGCGCAGGCAGAGTCACGTTTGCTGATGCTATCGGCCCAAAATATTCTTAATCCCAAAGACGGCCGCCCCGTTACAACGCCTACCCAGGATATGGTTATAGGCTGCTATTACTTGACGCTGGAAAAGAAAGATGCTGTCGGTGAGGGAAAGGTTTTCCTTTCTCCCAATGAAGCTATCTTGGCTTACCAGACCGGGTCCATTGATCTGCATGCCCGTATTGCCGTTAATATTAGTGACTATCAAAAGAATTTTCAGGGACTTGAAGAGCTGATAAGTCGACCCGGAACAAAATATTTGATCACGACAGCCGGCAAATTAATTTTCAATGATATTTTCCCTGCGGATTTCCCTTATATTAATAATCCTGACTTTAACTGCCCGGTTCCGGAAAGTGATTTTATTACACAAAGGGGTCAAAATATACCGGAAATAATAAAACAGCAGCCACTTAAAGAAGCTATTAAGAAAAATTTCCTTGGCAATATTATTGCGCTTTGTTATCGTAAGTACGGTAACTCTCGCACCGCAGAAGTATTGGACAGCATAAAAAAATTAGGTTTTACTTATGCTACCAAAGCCGGTCTAACCGTGGGGATTACCGACGTCACTATCCCGGAAAAGAAAGCTGAGATTTTAGCAGCGGCAGAAAAAGAAGTTGAAATGATTGAAACGCAATTTCGCCGTGGTTTGATTACGGAGGAGGAACGCTATGATCATGTCATAGATATTTGGACCAAGGCCAAAGATGATCTTACCAAGGAATTACTGAACACTTTGGATCGTTTTAATTCCATTTATATGATGGCATACTCCGGAGCCCGTGGTAACATTTCCCAGATTACACAGCTTGCAGGTATGCGGGGCTTGATGGCTGACCCGACGGGTAAGATTATTGATTTGCCAATTAAGGCAAACTTCCGCGAGGGTCTAACGGTTTTGGAGTATTTTATTTCGACGCACGGTGCACGCAAGGGATTAGCCGATACAGCCTTAAAAACTGCCGACTCGGGATATTTGACGCGGCGTTTGGTTGATGTGGCGCAGGATGTCATTGTCCGTGAAGTGGACTGCGGAACAACACAGGGTATTATGGTATCTAACATCTATGACGGTAATGAGGTCATAGAGGAACTGCATGATCGTATTAACGGTCGTTTTGCCGCAGCAGATATCTTTGATCCCGAAACAGGGGAACTCTTAGTAGCTAAAGATGAATATATTAACGAGGACAAAGCGGACGAAATTATTCGCAAGGGAATTAAAGAAGTGCCTATTCGCTCTGTTCTTACCTGCAGAACCCGTCATGGCGTCTGCGTGAAATGTTACGGACGTAATTTGGCCACCGGTCGTGTGGTCGACGTGGGCGAATCGGTTGGTATTATCGCTGCTCAATCCATTGGCGAGCCTGGAACGCAGCTCACAATGCGTACCTTCCATACCGGTGGTGTGGCTGGAGACGATATTACACAAGGTTTGCCGCGGGTGGAAGAGTTATTTGAAGCGCGTAAACCTAAAGGGTTGGCTTTAATTGCTGAAGCAGACGGTACAGTTAAAATAGTTGAAACCCGTCAGCGTCGTGAAGTTCACATTACCCAAAGCGATGGAGAAACCAAAACCTATGCCATTCCTTATGGTTCGCGACTTAAGGTAAGAGACGGCGAACAGGTAGAAGCCGGCCAGGAACTGACGGAGGGTTCTATTAACCCGCACGACTTGCTGCGTGTTAAAGGTATACACGGCGTGCAGGTATATTTGCTGCAGGAGGTACAGCGTGTATATCGCCTGCAGGGTGTTGAGATTAATGATAAGCACATAGAAGTAATTGTGCGTCAGATGCTGAGGAAAGTTAAGGTTGAGGATCCCGGTGATACTGAGCTCCTGCCCGGTGGTTTGGTCGATAGTTTTGTTTTTGAGGATGTCAATGCTGCTGCCATAGCTGAGGGCAAGAAGCCGGCAGTGGCGCGTCCTGTGCTTTTGGGGATAACTAAAGCTTCCTTAGCAACAGAATCCTTCCTATCTGCTGCTTCTTTCCAGGAAACAACCCGTGTTTTAACGGATGCAGCCATTAAGGGTAAGAAAGATCCCCTGCTGGGACTAAAAGAAAATGTGATTATTGGTAAGTTGATTCCTGCCGGTACCGGTATGAGCCGTTACCGCAATGTCCGTGTAAGGCCGCTGGTAGAGAGGCCGGTGGAGGATGCGGATCAGTCGGGCGATACCGAAACAAAAGCAGCCCAGGAAGAATAGTTATTGTTGCTAAGCAGAATATATTGGAAGGACGCACTTTCTCTCTCTTAAAAGCTTGACAATCTAAACGCAAAAGATTGACAAGGGCAGTTGATGATGGTAAAATGTCGGAGTGTGCCTTTCCACAATAGATGGAGGTTGCCCTATGGACATTGAAGTTCTTAAGCAAGCTCGCAAGATTGTAACAGGCACGAAGCAAACGACAAAAGCAGTTACTAATGAAGAGGCTCAACATGTGTTTGTTGCGCGTGATGCCGCAGAACATATTGTTAAACCGGTTTTAGAAGCCTGCAAAGAGCGCAACATACCGGTTACATTTGTTGATACAATGGAAGAGCTTGGTCAGGCTTGCGGCATTAAAGTAAAAGCAGCCATGTCTGCCATTATCGAAATGGACTAAAATTTTTCTCGCCCGCTCGCCAAAGCGGGTGGGCGAGCTTCACACTTGTAGCCTTAGGGAAGGAGGTGGAGTGGGATGCCAACCTTAAATCAGTTGGTGCGCAAGGGAAGACAACGAGTAGTTAAAAAATCAGATGCGCCTGCCTTGGAAAAATCTCCACAGAAGCGTGGGGTGTGTACACGTGTTTCCACAACCACGCCTAAAAAGCCTAATTCGGCACTGCGCAAAATTGCTCGTGTTCGTTTAACCAATGGGATTGAAGTTTCCACCTATATACCTGGCATCGGACATAATTTGCAGGAGCACTCTGTTGTGCTTGTCCGTGGTGGCCGCGTTAAGGATCTCCCGGGTGTACGTTATCACTTGGTACGCGGTGCACTGGATGCGGCTGGTGTAGAAAACAGAAAACAAGCCCGTTCCAAATACGGTGCAAAACGTCCGAAAAAATAATTTAAATATAAAAAGACCCCTGTGAAAGGAGGTTAAGATATGCCTCGAAAAGGCCCTGTGCCCAAAAGAGATGTGATGCCTGATCCCATATACAACTCTAAATTGGTGACAAAGTTCATTAACTATTTAATGCTTGATGGTAAAAAGGGGATTGCGCAGACCATCTTTTATGAAGCAATGGAAATTATTCGTGAAAAAACGGGCCGTGACCCCATGGAAGTTCTTGAAGTGGCAGTAAAAAATGTTTCACCTGTGCTGGAAGTTAAGGCCCGCCGTGTGGGTGGAGCCAACTATCAAGTGCCGGTGGAAGTGACGCAGCATCGCCGTATTATCCTGGCGCTGCGCTGGCTGACAAACTATGCCCGTGAGCGTGGTGAAAGAACAATGGCCCAGCGTCTTGCTGCTGAAATTCTGGATGCCAGCAACAATACCGGCGGTGCTTTCAAGAAGAAAGAAGATACACACCGGATGGCTGAAGCAAACAAAGCTTTTGCCCATTACCGTTGGTAGTTTTTTCAGATAAATAACATCACAGAAAGGAGGGGACCAAATGCCGAGGACAGTGCCTTTGGATAAAATAAGAAATATAGGAATTATGGCGCATATTGACGCCGGTAAAACTACTACCACTGAGCGAATTCTGTTTTACACAGGCCGTGTTCATAAGCTTGGCGAAACTCACGAAGGTGCGGCAACTATGGACTGGATGGTCCAAGAGCAGGAACGTGGCATTACCATTACTTCTGCTGCTACTACGGCTATCTGGCGTGATTATGTCATTAATATTATAGATACGCCCGGACACGTTGATTTCACTGTGGAGGTTGAGCGCAGTTTGCGTGTTCTGGACGGTGCCGTCGGAGTCTTCTGCGCCAAAGGTGGGGTTGAACCTCAGTCTGAAACGGTATGGCGCCAGGCGGATAAATATCATGTGCCACGTATTGCTTATGTCAACAAAATGGATATTACCGGAGCCGATTTTTTCAATGTACTTAAATCAATGCAAGAACGGCTCAATGCCAATGTGGTCCCCGTCCAGATCCCGATCGGTGTGGAAGATAGTTTTAGAGGTGTTGTGGATCTTATTCGCATGAAATCTATTATCTATACTGATGACTTGGGAACTCGCAGTGACGAGACGGACATTCCTCCTGAGCTGCTTGATTTAGCTCAGGAATACCGCGAAAAAATGCTGGAAGCTGCTGCTGAATTTGACGATGATCTCATGATGCGCTATTTGGAAGGCGAAGAGATTAGTGAAGAGCAGATTCGTGCAGCTTTACGCAAGGGAACCTGTGCTGTGAAGTTGGTGCCTGTTCTTTGTGGATCTTCCTACAAAAATAAAGGTGTGCAGCCAGTGCTTGATGCCATTATTCATTACTTGCCATCACCATTGGATGTACCGCCGGTACAGGGTGTTAACCCGCAGACCGGAGAAGAAATAAAATGCAAAGCCAAAGATGATGCACCATTTGCGGCACTTGCTTTTAAAATTATGACTGATCCCTATGTCGGCAAATTGACATATCTCCGCGTCTATTCTGGATCACTGTCCAGCGGTTCCTATGTTTATAATTCAAGCAAAGGTAAACGGGAAAGAGTTGGCCGAATCCTACGGATGCATGCCAACCATCGTGAAGAAGTAAAGGAAATAAGCACCGGTGATATCGTGGCCATTGTCGGACTGAAAAATACGGCTACCGGCGACACATTGGTAGGCGAAAATACACCGGTTGTGTTGGAGAATATTTCTTTCCCTGAACCGGTAATAGATGTGGCTATAGAGCCTAAAACGAAAGCTGACCAAGAAAAAATGAGCCTTTCCTTGTCGAAATTGGCAGAGGAAGACCCTACTTTCCGTGCCAGAATAGACGAGGAAACAGGACAGACCATTATTTCTGGTATGGGTGAACTGCATTTAGAAATTATAGTCGATAGATTGCTGCGGGAGTTTAAGGTTGGTGCCAATGTGGGTAAACCACAGGTAGCTTATAAAGAGACCATCCGTAAAGCTACAAAAGCGGAAGGTAGATTTGTGCGGCAGTCCGGCGGACGCGGTCAGTACGGACACTGTTGGTTAGAACTTGAACCGCTAGAGCCTGGCCAGGGTTATGTCTTTGAAAATAAAATAGTAGGCGGCGTTATTCCCAAGGAATATATTCCCGCCATTGATGCCGGCTGCAGAGAAGCTATGAGTACAGGAGTGCTAGCCGGTTATCCCGTTGTCGACGTTAAAGTTACGGTTGTTGATGGTTCTTATCATGAAGTGGATTCCTCTGAAATGGCCTTTAAAGTGGCTGGATCCATGGCCTTTAAAGCGGCTGTGGCAAAAGCAGATCCGGTTCTTTTGGAGCCGGTGATGAAAGTGGAGGTAACGGTGCCCGAGGAATATATGGGCGACGTTATGGGTGATATAAACAGCCGGCGCGGCCGCATTGAAGGAATGGAACCGCGTATGGGAGTGCAGGTAATTAAGGCTGTAGTGCCTCTAGCAGAAATGTTTGGCTATGCTACGGACTTACGTTCCCGTACCCAGGGCCGTGGTACCTATTCCATGGAATTTTCACATTACGAAGAAGTGCCGAAAAATCTGGCTGACGAAATTATAAAGATGCAAAGAGGATAATCTTTTGTTCAATTAAAGGAGGTTTGCATGAATTATGGCAAAGCAAAAGTTTGAAAGAACTAAGCCCCACGTTAATATTGGTACTATTGGTCACGTTGACCACGGTAAAACAACTTTAACGGCGGCAATTACCACCTGTTTGTCCGCCAGCGGTTTTGCTGAGAAGACTCCCTTTGATCAAATTGACAAAGCTCCGGAAGAAAGGGAGCGCGGTATTACCATTTCTACTTCCCACGTGGAGTATGAAACGGAAAAGCGTCACTATGCACACGTTGACTGTCCCGGTCACGCCGACTATGTTAAGAATATGATTACCGGTGCTGCTCAAATGGACGGTGCCATTCTGGTTGTTTCCGCTGCGGACGGTCCCATGCCACAGACTCGTGAGCATATTCTGCTTGCTCGTCAGGTAGGAGTTCCTTATATTGTTGTCTTTATGAACAAAGCTGACCAAGTAGACGATCCCGAGCTTCTGGAACTGGTAGAGATGGAAGTACGTGACCTGTTAAACGAATATGAATTCCCCGGTGACGATACTCCCGTAATCATTGGTTCCGCTCTGAAAGCATTAGAGCACGGCTGTGGTTCACGTGACTGCCCTGACTGCAAAGTTATTTGGGAATTAATGGATGCAGTAGACAGCTATATTCCCGATCCCGAGCGTGATGTTGATAAGCCTTTCTTGATGCCCATTGAAGACGTCTTTACCATTACCGGTCGTGGTACCGTTGCCACCGGTCGTGTAGAGCGCGGCACCGTCAAGATGCAGGACGAAGTAGAGATTGTCGGTTTTTCTGACGAGCCTCGCAAAACCGTGGTAACTGGTGTAGAAATGTTCCGCAAGATTTTGGATAAAGCGGAAGCCGGCGATAATATTGGCTGCCTGCTGCGTGGAGTTGAACGCGATTCCATTCAGCGTGGGCAGGTACTGGCTAAACCCGGCAGCATTAAGCCCCATACTAAATTCATGGCAGAGGTTTATGTACTGAAGAAAGAAGAGGGCGGCCGTCATACACCTTTCTTCCAAGGCTATCGTCCGCAATTTTATTTCCGTACAACGGACGTAACAGGGGTAATTACCCTGCCTGAAGGTGTAGAAATGGTAATGCCTGGCGACAACGTGCAAATGAAGATTGAATTAATTACCCCCATTGCCATTGAAGAAGGTCTGCGCTTTGCTATTCGTGAAGGCGGCCGGACAGTGGGTGCCGGTGTTGTTACCAGTATTATTGAATAAGAAAATTTAGTTGTATTTAAGCTTATGCAATTGCTGGGCTGTTCAGACCAGCTGAACAGCCCAACTTACAATGAAGCAAAAGGTTGCGGGCAGTTGCCCGGTAATTTTTGTGGAGTAGTCTGGCAATCAGACGAACGAAGGAGGGGAAAAGATGGCGAAGCAAAAGATTCGTATTCGTTTAAAGGCCTTCGATCACCAAATACTGGATCAATCCTCCGGTAAAATTGTGGAAACGGCCAAAAGGACAGGTGCATCCGTATCTGGTCCCATTCCGCTGCCGACGGAAAAAAGTATTTATACTGTTATTCGGGCACCTCACAAATACAAGGATTCCCGTGAGCAGTTTGAAATGAGAACACATAAACGGCTAATTGACATTTTAGACCCAACACCAAAAACCATTGATGCGCTGATGAGATTAGATTTACCAGCCGGTGTTGACATTGAAATCAAACTGTAAACAATGGAAAATTATTTCTTTAAGGAGGTGCAAATGGTGAAGAAAGCAATCTTAGGTAAAAAAATCGGCATGTCGCAAGTCTTTACGCCAGACGGCCAGGTGATTCCGGTTACGGTGATTGAAGCAGGCCCCTGTTATGTAATACAAAAGAAAAGCACTGAAAAAGATGGTTACAATGCAATTCAAGTCGGCTTCGAGGATGTAAAAGAAAAACATATTAAAAAGCCGCAGGCCGGCCACTTTCAGAAGGCAGGAGTAGCCGTTAAAAAATATGTAAGTGAGTTCCGCTTAGATGATATTAGCGGCTATGAAGTGGGTCAGGAAATTAAAGCCGATGTCTTTGCGGAAGGTGAACTGGTTGATGTTACCGGTGTTTCTAAAGGCAAAGGTTTTACCGGAGCCATTAAGCGTTTCGGTCAAGGCCGTGGACCCATGTCCCATGGTTCGCACTATCATCGTGGCCCCGGTTCTCTGGGTGCCGTAGGTACATCACGTGTTTTCAAAGGGCAAACATTGCCTGGCCGCATGGGCGGCGACAAGGTGACCGTACAGAATCTGAAAGTTGTCAAGGTCGACCCTGAGCGTAATCTTATACTGGTTAAAGGTGCTGTGCCTGGACCCAGGGGCGGCTTGGTTTCCATCAAAGATGCAGTTAAAGCCAAAAGCTAGAGTTGGAAAATGAGGTCGGAGTAGATGGTGGCGGGTAGAGTTATGCTGTTATTCTGACCTCCATCAGGAAGGGAGGATATGTGATGCCGAAAGTAGCTTTATATAATCAGCAGGGCGAGCAAATCGGTGAAATTGAACTTTCCGATGCCATTTTTGCTGTCAAAGTAAATGAAGCCGCTATGCACCAAGCCGTTCTGGCATATTTAGCTAACCAACGCTTGGCTACTGCAAAAACTAAAACACGAACGGAAGTAAGTGGCGGCGGACGTAAACCGTGGCGTCAAAAAGGCACCGGACGTGCACGACATGGTTCCATTCGTTCTCCCATTTGGAGAGGCGGTGGCGTAGTCTTTGGGCCCGATGGACGCCGCAACTACAAACAGAAGCTGCCGAAGAAGTTAAAAAGGCTGGCTATCAAATCAGCACTGACTACCAAGGTTAATGCGGGTTCCATTATTGTTTTGGATACGCTGACCATGGAAGCTCCTAGAACAAAGGCAATGGTTGAAGTGTTGAATAAGCTGCAAGCAGGCCGTAAAGTTTTAATTGTTCTTGACAAACCGCAGGAAAATGTTTATAAATCAGCCCGTAATATCCCGGGAGTTAAAACAACTCATGCGGGCCAGCTAAATGTCTATGACATTTTAAACACCGATAATCTGGTGTTAACACGCGATGCCGTGTCCCAGATAGAGGAGGTGTTTGCCTAATGCGCGACGCAAGGGATATTATCATTAAACCTTTAATTTCTGAGAAATCAATGAATTTAATGGGAGAGCAGAAATATGCTTTCAAAATTGCCCCCTATGCCAATAAAATTGACGTTAAAAGAGCGGTAGAAGAACTCTTTCAAGTGAAAGTAAAGGATGTTAATACAATTCGCATCAGGGGAAAAGTAAAGCGGATGGGTGTCCATTCCGGGCGCCGTCCCGACTGGAAGAAAGCAATTGTGACACTTACAGAAGACAGTAAGCCCATCGAGATCTTTGAAGGTCTATAACCCAGGAAGGAGGGAGAATAAAGATGGCAGTTAAAAAATTTGTTCCCACCTCTCCGGGACGCCGTTTTATGACCGTCAGGACGTTTGAAGAAATTACGAAAACAAAGCCGGAAAAGTCATTGCTGGCTCCCCTGAAAAAGAAGGCAGGTCGCAATGCACAAGGCCGTATTACCGTACGTCATCATGGCGGTGGACATAAACGCAAGTACCGGATTATTGATTTTAAACGTAATAAAGATGGAGTACCAGCTACTGTAGCTTCAATCGAATATGATCCAAACCGTTCGGCCAATATTGCTTTACTTCATTATGCGGACGGAGAAAAAAGATATATTTTGGCTCCGGCCGGTGTTACCGTAGGGACAAAACTTCTTTCCGGTCCGGGTGCCGATATTAAGCCGGGCAACGCTCTGCCCTTAAAAGATATTCCCGTTGGCACATTGATCCATAATATTGAACTGAAAGTCGGTAAAGGTGGTCAATTGGTGCGTTCAGCTGGCGCTGCTGCACAGCTGATGGCAAAGGAAGGCAAATATGCTCAAGTACGTCTGCCTTCCGGTGAAGTACGGTTGATTTCGCAGGAATGCAAAGCAACTATCGGTCAGGTAGGCAATTTGGATCATGAAAATATTACCATTGGTAAAGCAGGACGTTCGCGTTGGCTTGGCAAACGTCCGGCAGTGCGTGGTGTGGTTATGAACGCGGTAGATCACCCGCATGGTGGCGGTGAAGGGAAATCGCCCATTGGCCGTAAGAGCCCCGTTACTCCATGGGGTGTACCGACTCTGGGTTACAAGACACGCAAGAAGAATAAAAAGTCTGATCAATTTATTGTCAGACGTCGGAAAGCAAAATAGACTGTTCAGGAAGGAGGTCGCCTAGATTTGTCCAGGTCTTTGAAAAAAGGTCCTTATGTTGATGAGAAGCTGCTTGCAAAAATCAAGCAGATGAATGAAAAAAATGAAAAGAAAGTTATAAAAACCTGGTCCCGCCGCTCTACCATTTTCCCCGAAATGGTAGGTCATACACTGGCGGTTCATGATGGCAGAAAGCATGTGCCGGTATATATAACTGAAGATATGGTTGGTCATAAATTAGGCGAGTTTGCACCGACACGGACTTTCCGTGGACACAGCGGCCATACTGAACGGTCCACAGCACTAAAGTAAGGAGGGATAGCCGTGGAAGCAAAAGCTACTGCTAAGTACATTAGAATATCACCGCGGAAGGCCCGCCTAGTTGTGGACCAGATTCGCGGTAGAGATGTTCAGGAAGCGCTGGCGATACTAAAAATGATTCCCAATCGGCCGGCAAAACCAATTTATAAGGTTTTACATTCTGCCATGGCCAATGCGGAAAATAATTATGCCATGAATCGTGAAGATTTATACGTGGCACAGGCTTTTGTTAATCAAGGGCCGGTACTAAAACGTTATCGTGCCCGTGCCCGCGGTATGGCCAGTCGTATTCGCAAGCCCACCAGCCACATTACCATCATTCTCAAAGAGAAGAGGGAGGGATAAAGTACGTGGGTCAAAAGGTAAGTCCTATCGGTTTCCGCATTGGCGTCATTAAAGACTGGGATGCCAAATGGTATGCCGATAAAAACTATACAGATCAGCTGCTTGAGGACATGGAGATCCGCAAAGCTATTTACAACAACCTTGAGAATGCCGCCGTTTCCCGCATCGAAATTGAAAGGGCGGCGAACCGTGTGCGGATTACAGTGCATACGGCAAAGCCCGGGATTGTTATCGGTAAAGGCGGATCCGGAGTTGAAGAGCTGCGTAAAAAGCTGGAAAAGCTGACGGATAAGCAAATTCATATTAATATTGTGGAAATAAAAACACCGGAATTGGATGCAAGGCTGGTGGCGGAAAATATTGCCAATCAGTTAGTTAAACGTGTTGCCTTTCGTCGGGCAATGAAGCAGGCAGTTTTCCGCACCATGAAAGCCGGAGCCAAAGGTATTAAAGTAATGGTTAGTGGGCGTTTAGGCGGTGCAGAGATTGCACGTACGGAATCGCAACATGAAGGAACTGTGCCCTTACAGACATTGCGCGCAGATATTGATTATGGTTTTGCAGAAGCTCACACCACTTATGGTCGCATCGGCGTAAAAGTCTGGATTTATAAAGGGGAGGTTCTCCCGACTAAGCAGAGAAATACGGGAGGAGGAAACCCGCATGCTGATACCCAAAAGAGTTAAATATCGTAGACAGCATCGAGGCCGGATGAAAGGTAAGGCGCAAGCAGGTAACCAGATTGCTTTTGGTGAGTATGGTTTACAGGCGCTGGAACCGGCTTGGATTACCAGCCAGCAGATAGAAGCGGCACGTGTAGCCATGACCCGTTATATCAGAAGGGGCGGCAAGGTTTGGATTCAAATTTTCCCTGATAAACCCGTGACTGCTAAGCCTGCTGAAACCCGTATGGGTAGTGGTAAGGGATCACCGGAATATTGGGTGGCTGTTGTTAAGCCTGGGCGTATTCTTTTCGAATTGGCGGGTGTTTCTGAAGAAGTTGCCCGCGAAGCCATGCGTTTGGCAGCCCATAAGTTGCCGATAAAAACAAAATTTGTTAAACGAGTAGTAGAGACGGGTGGTGAAAGCCATGAAAGCTAAAGAGTTGAGAGAATACAGTGATACGGAATTGGCCGGTAAGCTGGCTGAACTCAAGGAAGAATTGTTTAACTTGCGCTTTCAAATGGCTACAAGACAGTTGGAGAACCCTATGCGTATTCGAGAAGTAAGAAGGAATATCGCAAGAATAAAAACAGTTCAACGCGAACGTGAACTTAAATCCTGACAAAAGCGTCGCTTTTGGCCGGAAGCAACTGTATCCGAAAGGAGGCAATGCTCTTGAAACGCGGTAATCGCAAAACTCGTGTTGGTAGGGTTGTGAGCGATAAAATGGATAAAACGGCGGTTGTCAGTGTAGAAAGGACTACGCGCCACCCGCTATACGGAAAAATAATCCGCATAACCAATAAATATAAAGTGCATGATCCCAATAATGAGTGCAGCATTGGTGACAAGGTAAGAATTATGGAAACAAGACCCCTCAGCAAAGAAAAAAGATGGCGTCTGGTTGAGATTATAGAAAAGACAAAGTTGTAAGCTGGAAGTCGGAATCAGAGGTCAGATTTATGGGACTCAGACAGCATTGCCTTTTCCTCTTATCCGACATCTGATTTGCTGACATCTGGCGAGAAGGAGGTTTGACGATGATTCAGGCCCAAACTTATCTGACGGTTGCCGATAATTCGGGAGCTAAAAAAATCATGTGCATTAAAGTCCTCGGTGGGTCTTCCCGTAACTTCGGCAATATTGGTGATGTTATTGTGGCTTCTGTTAAAGAAGCAACGCCCGGCGGAGTTGTCAAAAAAGGCGACGTCGTCAGAGCAGTCATCGTTCGTTCTTCCCAGGGTTTAAGACGCAATGACGGTTCATATATCAAATTTGATGAAAATGCAGCCGTCTTGATTAATGAGCAAAATAACCCGCGCGGCACCCGGATCTTTGGACCGGTAGCCCGGGAATTACGGGAAAAGGATTTTATGAAAATTGTATCACTAGCACCGGAAGTGATTTAGCATTAAGGAGGTGCACATAAAGTGCCTAAGCTCCATGTAAAAAAAGGAGACCAAGTCCTGATTCTATCTGGTAAAGACAAGGGTAAAAAAGGTAAAGTTTTAACCGCACTGCCTAAAGAAAGTAAAGTGGTGGTTGAAGGAATAAATATTGTCAAAAAACATGCTCGTGCTACCCAGCACATCCAGGCAGGTATTCATGAAAAAGAGGCTCCCATTCACAGCAGCAAAGTAATGGTGATTTGCCCCAGTTGTAAAAAAGCAACACGGATCAAGAAAGCACAGGTAAAGAAGGCAAATGATAAAGTTGCTTGGGTCCGTGCCTGTAAAAAGTGCGGGGAGCTTCTCGACAAGTAGCCTGAAAGGAGGTAACAGCGTATGGCCCGCTTGAAAGAAAAATATCAGAAAGAAGTGCTGCCTGCTTTGATGGCACGTTTCCAATATAAAAACGCTCTGGAGGCTCCTCGTTTGGAGAAAATAGTTATTAATATGGGCGTTGGTGAGGCCAAAGATAACCCTAAAGCACTAGATGCCGCAATTAATGACTTAACATTAATTTCCGGACAGCGCCCGGTAGTGACAAAAGCCAGAAAGTCTGTGGCCAGTTTCAAAATCCGCGAAGGCATGAGCATCGGCTGTAAAGTCACTCTTCGGGGCGATAGAATGTATGATTTTCTAGATAAATTAATGAATGTAGCGCTTCCCCGTGTGCGTGATTTTCGCGGTGTGTCGCCGAAGTCCTTTGACGGCCGTGGTAATTACTCCTTGGGGCTGCGCGAACAATTAATTTTCCCGGAGATAAGTTATGATCAGGTCGATAAAGTTCGCGGCATGGACGTGATTATTGTTACCACTGCCAAAACCGATGAAGAGGCGAGAGAACTATTACGCGAGATGGGCATGCCATTTCGTACCGCGTAAATATGAACACAAAAAGGAGGGGAAATAGTGGCCAAAAAATCAATGATTGCTAAGGCAAAAAGAACCCCGAAGTTTAAAGTGCGGCGCTATAACCGCTGCCAACTATGCGGCCGTCCCCGTGCGTACCTGCGCAAATTTGGTATGTGCCGCCTTTGTTTCCGTAAACTCGCCCATGAAGGGAAAATCCCCGGCGTAAAAAAAGCCAGCTGGTAGGGGATTGGAGAGAAAGGAGGTTCGATTGCAATGACCATGACGGACCCTATTGCCGACATGTTAACAAGACTACGTAATGCTAATATGGCTAATCACGATACTGTTGAAGTGCCTGCATCAAAGATCAAATTAGCAATTGCGGATATACTGAAAAAAGAAGGTTTCATTAAGGATTATGAGTTTAAAAAGGATAATAAACAGGGAACCATTAAGATTTACTTGAAATATGGCCCGAACCGCGAGAAGGTACTAACCGGTTTAAAACGTATCAGTAAACCCGGCTTGCGGGTTTATGCGCGGAAAGATGAACTGCCCAAAGTATTGGGTGGCCTCGGTATCGCCATCATTTCCACCTCACAGGGGATCATGACGGATAAAACAGCTCGCAAAGCTGGTATTGGCGGAGAAGTCCTCTGTTACATCTGGTAAAGGAGGGATAAGAAATGAGCCGTATCGGACGTAAACCAATTCAACTACCGGCAGGCGTTGAAGTTACGAACGAGAATAATGTAATTACGGTTAAAGGTCCCTTGGGGCAACTGCAAAAAGCTATGCCCAAGGCTATGAACATAAAAATTGAAGACAATCAGATTATTGTTACCCGCAACAGCGATGATAAAACAGAGCGCTCCCTCCACGGTTTAACGCGTACATTGATTGCGAATATGGTGGAAGGCGTGACAAAAGGTTATGCTAAAACTCTTGAATTGGTGGGCGTTGGTTATAGAGCTACGAAGCAGGGTGATAGTGTGGTGCTTTCCATTGGTTATTCCCAACCGGTCAACATTACTCCACCGGCAGGCGTTCAATTAGAAGTTCCTGCACCGACAAAAATTGTGGTGAAAGGCATTGATAAGGAAGCAGTAGGCAGACTTGCTGCCAATATTCGTGCCGTCCGTGAGCCAGAGCCTTACAAAGGCAAAGGTATTAAGTATGAAAACGAACGGGTTCGCCGCAAAGTTGGTAAGACTGGTAAGTAAGGGAGGGAAATAAATGTTTGCGCGCCATGATAAAAATAAACAGCGGAAACGCAGGCACATGCGTGTTCGTAAGAAGCTGCAGGGAACAAGTGCCATTCCACGTTTGAATGTTTTTCGCAGCCTGAAGCATATTTACGCACAAATTATCGATGATGTAAGCGGAGTCACATTGGTTGCGGCTTCTAGCCTAGAGCCTTCCATTCGTGAGGGAAAGAGCGCTTGCGGAAATAAAGAAGCAGCCCGTAAAGTGGGTCTGCTGATTGGACAAAAAGCTTTGGAAAAAGGTATTAAGAAAGTAGTATTTGATAGAGGCGGTTACCTCTACCACGGTCGAGTAAAAGAGTTGGCCGAAGGTGCTCGCGAAGCAGGCCTTGAATTTTAACGTGAAGGAGGGAAGGGTAAGCGTGGAGAAATTTGATCCCAATAAAGTAGAATTGACTGAAAAAGTCGTGCAAATAAACCGCGTTGCCAAAGTTGTAAAGGGCGGTCGCCGCTTTAGCTTTTCCGCACTGGTTGTTGTCGGCGATGGTAAAGGCCACGTCGGTGCCGGTATGGGCAAGGCGGGCGAAGTCCCGGAAGCAATTCGTAAAGGCGTTGAAAATGCCAAAAAGAATATGATAGAAGTTCCCATCGTGGGAACCACAATCCCGCATTCCGTAATCGGCGTATTTGGTGCAGGACGTGTACTGCTCAAGCCTGCTTCGGAAGGTACAGGCGTGATTGCCGGCGGGCCGGTGCGTGCGGTACTGGAGGCAGCCGGCGTGCAAGATATCCTCACTAAATCTCTTGGTTCTGCCAATGCGATTAACGTAGTCAAGGCCACCCTGGAAGGATTAAAATCATTAAAAAGAATGGAAGAGGTGGCAAGGCTGCGCGGCCTTACGGTGGAAGAGTTATTAGGGTAGGAGGTAAGCAGATGGCAAAACAGTTACGCATCACATTGGTTAAGAGCGTGATTGGTCGGCCCGAAACCCAACGGGTAACAGTAAGAACGCTTGGTTTAAAGAAACTTAACCAAAGTGTGGAACATGAAGATACACCTCAAATCAGGGGTATGATAAATAAAGTGTCCCACCTCGTTAAAGTAGAAGAGCTCTAAGGGAGGTGTAATGAATGCGACTGCACGAATTAAAGAGCCCCAAAGGCGCACGTACTGCGAAAAAAAGAGTAGGGCGCGGTATTGGCAGCGGTATGGGTAAAACTTCTACCCGTGGTCATAAAGGTCAGAAAGCACGTTCCGGTGGCGGCGTACGGCCAGGTTTTGAAGGCGGACAAATGCCACTTCATCGTGCACTGCCCAAAAGGGGTTTTACCAGTATTTTTAAGAAAGAATATAACGAAATTAATGTGGCTCAATTAAATGTTTTTGCCGATGGCACAGAAGTTACCCCGGCACTTTTGCAAGAAAAAGGATTGATTAAATCTTTTAAAGACGGAGTGCGGGTACTTGGTAATGGTGAACTGAAAAGGGCACTTACTGTCAAAGCGCAGGGCTTTACTAAAACGGCGGTGGAAAAAATTGAGGCTGCCGGCGGCAAAGTAGAGGTGATTTAAAGTGTTGGAAACGCTCCGCAGTGCCTGGAGAATTAAAGAACTGCGTCAGCGTATCACCTTTACGCTGCTGATGCTGGTGGTTTTCCGCCTCGGCTCCCACGTGCCGGTACCCGGGGTGGACCCGGCGCAAATTGCTAATTTTTTCAAAGCAAGCAATCTTTTTGGCCTGTTTAATGTTTTTGCCGGTGGTGCCTTGGAAAACTACACAATCTTTGCGATGGGTGTTTTCCCTTATATAAACTCCTCCATTATTGTCCAATTGCTAGGTGTGGTCATTCCCAAGTTTGAGGAATGGGCGAAAGAAGGTCCGGAAGGACAAAGGAAAATGCAGCAGGTAGTACGCTATGGCACTGTTGTCTTGGCACTGGTGCAGGCGACCGGCATGACGCTTGGTCTATTCCGCGGTGCTGTTTTAAACCCCGGCACTTTCACCTATCTCACCATTATTGTCTCTTTAGTTGCCGGTACAGCCTTCTTAATGTGGTTGGGGGAACTTATTACCGAGAAGGGAATTGGTAATGGTATATCCGTTATCATTTTCGCCGGTATTGTTTCGCAATTTGGTCCCGGTGTACTGCAAATTTATAACTTACTGCGCCTAGGCCAGCTAAATATCTTTGTCCTTTTGCTGATCATTTTGATTATGCTGGCACTTATTGTCGGGATTATCGCCTTGGAAGAAGGACAGCGCCGTATTCCGGTCCAGTATGCAAAAAGAGTAGTGGGGCGTAGAATGTATGGGGGACAATCCACACATATTCCTTTTAAAGTTAACCAAGCCGGTGTCATCCCCGTTATTTTTGCTTCAACTCTTTTGATGTTTCCCAGTACAATAGCCGGTTTTATTGATCACCCCGTTGCTAAATGGATCTCAAGGGTGTTTGCGCCCGGTACAGTTGTGCATACCATACTTTTCGTTTTGTTCATTCTCTTTTTTGCCTATTTTTATACTTCCATTCAGTTTGATCCTTATAAAATAGCCACTGATATGAAAAAATACGGTGGTTTTATACCCGGATTACGACCTGGGAGGCCCACTGCGGAGTTTCTCGGACGGGTGTCCAGCCGATTAACACTTGCCGGCGCTTTAGCGCTGTCACTAATTGCTGTATCACCCGTAATTCTGCAAGCTATTTTTAAAGTTAATATAATTTTTGGCGGTACTGGAATGATTATCGTCGTCGGTGTCGTCCTTGAAACCATGAGGCAAATTGAAAGCTACTTGCTGATGAGAAACTACCAGGGCTTTATGAAATAATGGAGGCCTGTATGATTACCATAAAATCTCAGCGGGAAATTGAACTCATGCGTACCGCCGGTCGTGTGGTGGCAGAAGTTTTACAGCTGCTGGAGCAGGCTGTTCGCCCTGGAATTACAACTGCAGAATTAGATAAAATCGCAGAAAGGCATATTCGTAAGGCAAACTGTGAACCTGCTTTCTTGGGATATCATGGCTTTCCCGCCACAATTTGTACCTCAGTGAATGAGGAAGTGGTGCACGGTATACCCAGTTTGCGCAAACTGAAAGAAGGCGACATAGTTAGTATCGATGTGGGTGCGGTATATCAGGGGTATTACGGAGATGCTGCTGCTACTTTTCCGGTGGGAGAAGTTGATGAGGAAAGTTTACGTTTAATTGCTGTGACACGGGAATCATTATATCGGGGTATTGCCATGGCGAGAGCCGGGAATCGTTTAACCGATATTTCACACGCTGTGCAGGAGTATGTAGAGCAGCATGGCTTCTCTGTCGTTAGGGAATATGTCGGACACGGTATTGGCAACCAGATGCATGAAGAACCCCAGGTTCCCAATTTTGGCAGACCGGGGCGTGGGCCGCGGCTGCAGGCCGGCATGGCCTTGGCCATTGAGCCTATGGTTAATGCAGGAACTTGGCGGGTGGAAACATTACAGGATAATTGGACAGTGGTAACCAAAGATGGTAAGCGATCTGCCCATTTTGAACATACCATTATTATCACTGACGAGGAACCTGTGATAACAACCGCACTCTAGCAAGGGGTTTGCAAAAAAGCACCTGCAAAGTGAAGGGAGAATGAAAGATGAATAAAACGCCAAATATTGGCGATTTGGTTTACTCTCTTGCAGGCCGTGACTCCGGTAAATATTATCTGGTTGTTGGTTTTGACGGACCGCATATGGTTCTGCTGGCCAACGGCTTAAACCGCCCCCTTAAGCGCCCAAAAAGAAAAAATCTTCGTCATTTGCAGATTCACCGACCCGGACCTGCCGAGCTTGTGGAAAAATTACAGCAACGCAAAGCGCGCGATGAAGAAATTGCACGGGCGATCTGTAGTATGGTTAGGGAAGACCAGCCTGGGGGAGAAAGGGAGGGAAAAGAACCTGATGTCGAAGAAAAAAGATGGTATTGAAGTAGAAGGAACGGTCATAGAGCCTTTACCGAACGCAATGTTTCGTGTAGAACTTAAAAACGGACATAAGGTGCTGGCCCATGTTTCGGGAAAAATCCGCATGAATTTTATTCGTATCCTCCCAGGGGACAGGGTTTTAGTGGAATTATCCCCGTATGATTTAACACGTGGTCGGATTACCTACCGTTATAAGTAGACGCCAAAAGGAGGTTTTAGGGTGAAAGTTAGACCATCTGTGAAACCCATTTGCGAAAAGTGCAAAGTCATTAAGCGCAAAGGTAAAGTCATGGTGATCTGTGAAAACCCGAAACATAAACAAAGACAGGGTTAATTGTATAAAAAGGGAAAAGTCTGGAAATTCTAATTCTGTTGCAAAGAAATGGAGGTGCAAATCCTATGGCGAGGATTGCCGGAGTCGATCTGCCGCGTGACAAGCGTATAGAAATCGCTCTTACCTATATCTATGGTATTGGTCGCAAAACTGCTCGAGACATCCTGAATCAGACTGCGATTAATATGGATACACGTGTCCGGGATCTGACAGAAGACGAAGTTAACAGATTGCGTGAATATATTGATAAAAACTATAAAGTGGAAGGTGACTTACGCCGTGAAGTGGCAATGAACATTAAACGTTTAATGGAAATTGGCTGCTACCGCGGTATCCGTCATCGCAAGGGCTTACCTGTCCGTGGACAAACGACAAAAAATAATGCCCGTACACGTAAAGGTCCGAAACGCACGGTTGGAGTGAGACGCAAAAAGTAAGACGATAGGGGGGAAATGTCTTGGTAGCGCGTAAAAGATCCGCACGTCCCAGAAGACGTGAGCGTAAAAATATTCAGCATGGTGTTGCGCATATTAAGTCCACATTTAACAATACGCTGATTACCATTTCAGATTTACAGGGAAACGCTATTTCTTGGGCCAGTGCCGGTACTGTTGGTTTTAAAGGATCCCGTAAGTCAACTCCTTTTGCAGCTCAAATGGCGGCAGAAAGTGCAGCAAAAGCCGCAATGGAGCATGGCATGAAAGAAGTGGAAGTGTATGTTAAAGGCCCGGGTTCAGGCCGTGAGGCAGCCATTCGTGCTCTTCAGGCCGCTGGACTAGAAGTAAACTTAATTAAGGATGTAACACCTATTCCACATAACGGTTGCCGTCCGCCCAAACGGCGTAGAGTATAATCAAAGGAGGTTAGTAGTCTATTGGCTAGATATACAGGAGCTGTCTGCAGGCAGTGCCGCCGTGAAGGCTTAAAGCTTTATCTCAAAGGCGAACGCTGCTATACAGAAAAATGTAGTGTAGATCGCAGATCTTACGCGCCCGGCCAACATGGTCAACGCCGTAGAGGCAAAGCTTCTGAATACGGTTTACAGCTTCGTGAAAAACAAAAAGCACGCCGTATTTACGGCGTACTGGAGAAGCAGTTTCGTAAGTATTTCAAAGAGGCTGATCGCCGTAAGGGCATCACAGGTGAAAATCTACTTCAAATCCTGGAGTCCCGTCTTGATAATATTGTTTATCGCATGGGGTTTGCTCTTTCTCGTTCTGAGGCCCGTCAATTGGTAAGGCATGGTCATTTTACTGTAAACGGTAAAAAAGTTACAATCCCATCTTACCAAGTACGTCCTGGAGATGAAGTGGCTGTCCGGGAAAGCAGTCGCGGTAAGGGCCGTTTTAAAGAGCTTGCGGAGCTAACACATAATCAAGGAACAATGGAATGGCTGGAAGTAGACCGTGAGAATATGACAGGCAAGGTTATTCGTTTACCCAACCGTGATGAAATCGATATACCCATTGCCGAGCATCTCATCGTTGAGCTCTATTCCCGCTAATTCATGAGTGGAAAAAGAACTGCCCTCGCATTGGTATGGAATGAGAAGGAGGGTTAAACTTTGATTGAGATTGAAAAACCAAGGATTGAACGTATCGATGATGACAATGATATAAGATATGGAAAGTTTGTCATTGAGCCTTTGGAGCGAGGTTATGGGATCACACTTGGCAACTCGCTGCGTCGTGTCCTTCTTTCTTCGCTTCCGGGTGCAGCTGTTACTTCAGTAAAAATAGACGGAGTGCTGCATGAATTTTCAACCATTCCCGGAGTTGTGGAGGATACCACTGAAATTATCCTTAACTTGAAACAATTAGCCATGAAGATTCATTCGGAGGAACCGCAAACTTTAATAATTTCAGCTGAGGGCCCGGGAGAGGTTACTGCTGGTGATATTAAGTTGCCGGCGGACGTAGAAATTCTTAACCCAGATTTGCATTTGGCTACTTTAGAAGAAGGTGCCAGACTTTTCATGGAGTTAAATGCGACTAACGGTCGTGGCTATGTGCCTGCTGAACGGAATAAGGAAACGGGGCAGCCTATTGGCGTGATACCTATCGATTCCCTGTTTTCGCCTATCCGCCGCGTCAACTATCAGGTTGAGGATACCCGTGTTGGTCAGCATACGGACTATGATAAGTTAACACTGGAAGTCTGGACAGACGGCAGTATTCATCCTGATGAGGCCATTAGTCTGGGTGCCAAAATTCTTTCCAAGCATCTTAGCCTTTTCATTAATCTTACAGAAAAAGTGGCAGATGTGGAGATCCTTGATGAAAAAGAAGAGGATGATAAAGCAAAAATTCTGGAAATGTCCATTGAAGAATTAGACCTTTCCGTTCGTTCCTATAACTGTCTCAAACGCGCCGGCATTAACACAGTAGGAGAGTTAATCCAGAAGACCGAAGAAGAAATGATGAAGATACGTAACCTTGGAAAGAAATCTTTAGAAGAAGTAACTAATAAATTAAAGGAACTTAATCTATCTCTGCGCGACAGCAATGAGTAAAGGAGGGAGGAGCCATGGTACTACGCAAATTCGGCCGTCGTAGTGATCATCGCCGTGCGATGCTGCGTAACTTGGTAACTTCAATGATTCTTGCCGAAAGAGTCAAAACCACGGAGGCAAAAGCAAAGCAAATCCGCAGCATTACAGAAAAAATGATTACCCTCGGGAAACGTAAAGATTTACATGCGCGCCGCCAAGCTTTGGCCTATCTCTTGGATGAGACTGCGGTAAAAAAACTATTTGATGAAATAGCCCCTCGCTATGAAGGGCGTCAGGGCGGATATACCCGTATCCTGAAGGTAGGCAGACGCCGTGGTGATGCTGCACCGATGGCAATTATTGAGTTTGTGTAGATAAAAAATAAAGGAACAAGAAAATCGACCCTTTATATGTCGATTTTCTTTGTAGTGGCCGCTATTTTCGATCCCACACCGGGGGGTGAGTCCAATCGAAATAATCAAAGCAGTAGGACTTGGACATCGATATGAAAAAGAAGATGAGGGTGAATTTTGGGCACTACGCGAGATTAATCTTTCGATAAAAAGAGGGGAATTTGTTGCCATTTTGGGTCCCAATGGTTCGGGGAAATCAACGCTGGCCAAACATTTCAATGCGCTTTTGCTACCTACATGCGGGGAACTTTATGTAAACGGCCTTGATACCAAGGATGAGAACAATCATTGGCAAATTAGGCAGTCAGCCGGCATGGTTTTTCAGAATCCTGATAACCAGATTGTTGCCACTACCGTGGAAGAAGATGTGGCTTTTGGCCCCGAAAATCTTGGCCTGCCGGCATCTGAAATTCGGCAGAGGGTAGATGAAGCTTTGACAATTGTGGGAATGTCGGCCTATAAAAAGCATGCACCCCATTTGCTGTCCGGGGGACAAAAACAAAGGGTGGCAATTGCAGGTGTACTTGCCATGCGCCCACAATGTTTAATTTTAGATGAACCTACCGCCATGTTGGATCCGCGCGGCCGGCGAGAAGTTTTGGAAACAGTGACCCGCTTAAATAAAGAAGAAGGCATCACCGTCATATTAATAACACACTTTATGGAAGAGGCGGTTGCAGCAGACCGGATTGTTATTTTAGAAAATGGCTCCATTGCTTTAATAGGTACACCGCAAGAGATTTTCCCCAGAGTAAATGAACTGCAGGCGCTGGGTTTGGCTGCACCGCCTATTGCCGAATTGGTCAATGAGTTGCGTTTGGCCGGTGTGGATCTTCCTCCTTCTATACTGACGGTAGATGAATTGGTGGAGCAACTATGCTGTTAACAATGGAAAATGTAAGTTATACTTATATGCCGGGAACGCCTTTTGAAGTAAAAGCCCTCAAAAATATTAATTTAGATATTGATAAAGGTGACTATCTTGCCATTATTGGTCAAACCGGTTCCGGCAAGTCTACCTTGGTGCAGCATTTAAATGGTTTACTGCACCCCACTACGGGAAGAATTCTTCTAGATGGCAAAGAAGTAAAAAGTAAAGCTGATTATTTGGCATTGAGACGCCGCGTTGGCCTGCTTTTTCAGTTCCCTGAACATCAATTGTTTGAAGAAACTGTTTTTGCGGATGTGGCATTTGGTCCTAGAAACATGGGTTTAAGTGAAGATGAGGTTAGAGAGCGTGTGGAAAAAGCATTAATTGCTGTAGGTTTGCCCCTTGAGCTGCAAAGCCGCTCTCCCTTTTCCTTGTCCGGAGGCCAAATGCGCCGTGTGGCCATGGCCGGAGTATTGGCCATGCAGCCGGAAGTATTAATTTTAGATGAGCCTGCTGCAGGCTTGGATCCACGGGGCAGAGCAGAGATTTTTGCACAAATAGATAAGCTGCACCGGGAGAATGGCCTAACGGTGGTATTGGTTTCTCACAGCATGGAGGATGTTGCCAGCAGAGCAAAACGCTTACTTGTTTTAGCTAACGGACAAGTAAAATTGCAGGGTACGCCGGCAGAAGTATTTACTGACGGCGCGGAGTTGGAAAAATTAGGCTTGTCCCTGCCACAAATGGCGTTGTTGATGCATCGTTTACGGCAGGCAGGACGAGATGTGCCCACAAATATTTTTAGTGTGGCCGAAGCCTGTGAAGCCATCTTACGCATGCTGGAGGTGCAGAAATCATGAGTATCATGAAAAGTATTACCATCGGTCAATTTGTACCGGGAGACTCATTAATGCACCGCCTGGATGCAAGGGCTAAATTTATAGCTTTAATTTTTCTCATTATTGCTGTTTTTGCTGTGAATAGCTTTGTGGGTTATGCAATTTTAGCCGCCATTATTTTTTCTCTGCTGTTTTCATCAGGTATGCCCCTGCGCTATTTTTTCCGTGGTTTGCGCCCCGTGTACTACATTATGACTTTTACTTTTCTAATTCATCTTATTTTTACTAAAGGCGGCAATGTGCTACTGCGTTTTGGCGGTATCACGGTAGAATCTCATGGTGTGTATTTGGGGCTATTTATGGTTTTGCGGATTGTTTTTCTTGTTGTGACCACCTCATTACTTACCTTAACGACCTCCCCCATTGCTTTAACAGATGCTTTGGAATATTTAATGAAACCGCTGCGCAAAATTGGTGTTCCCGCCCATGAGATTGCCATGATGATGACAATTGCGCTGCGTTTTATCCCTACTCTAATGGAGGAAAGCGAGAAAATAATGAAGGCGCAGATGGCGCGCGGGGCAGATTTTGAAAGTGGGAATATCTATCGTCGCGCCAAAAGCCTTGTACCCCTACTGGTTCCTTTATTTGTTTCTTCTTTCCGGCGAGCCGACGACTTAGCCGTTGCTATGGAAGCCCGTTGTTACCGTGGTGGGGAAGGACGTACAAGGTTAAATGAATTAAAAGCAGGACCGCGAGACTTTATTGCCGTTGCCTGTACAATTTTACTAGTGGTCTTCATTAAATGGATTAAGGTTTAACAAATAACAGGCAGCTCATTTTCTACTGAAGGGGAAGCCCTGATGAAGAATATTAAATTAATTTTATCTTATGACGGAACTAACTACTGCGGTTTTCAGCGCCAAAAAAACGGCATTACAATTCAGGAAAAATTAGAGCAGGCTATACAAACTGTTTTTGGTAAGGCGATCCGCCTCACTGCAGCAGGTCGTACAGATGCCGGAGTGCATGCACTAGGTCAAGTTGTTAATTTTAGGGTCGCCACTTCAATTCCCATTGACCGCATTCCATATGCTTTAAATGCAAATTTGCCAAAAGATATAATAGTTAGGTCTGCAGAAATTGTTCCTGCTGATTTTCACGCCCGCTACAGCGCCAAAAGTAAAGTGTATCGTTACACCATCGACAATGCAGAGTACCCCCGGGTGTTTACGCGGCACTATAGTTTCCATATTGGCTATCCTCTTAATCTTGCCCTCATGCAGGAAGCAGCCGAAGCGCTATTGGGAAAACATGATTTCAAATCCTTTATGGCCAGCGGCAGCTCGGTGCAGACCACGGAGAGGCATCTAATGCGTCTGGATGTAGAGGAAAGGCAACAGTACATTGAGATAACAGCGGAAGCAAATGGTTTCTTATACAACATGGTGCGCATTATCGTAGGAACACTAATTGAAGTTGGACGCGGTAAACGTCCTCCCGATCTTACCCCCGTGCTTAAAGCGCGCAACCGTGCCGCCGCGGGATGGACAGCACCACCACATGGTTTAGTTATGCTTGAGGTAAAATATTAATAATTGCCTGCTGTCACTGATATTTACTCGACAGCTGCAAGACCATATTATAAAATATTTTTGTGTCAATTCGCCGTTTCTGCCCCGTTAGCGGCGT